>DFBX01000006.1 GCA_002366795.1 Rhodobacteraceae bacterium UBA3069
AGCCAACAGAATCCCAACCCTCAGCCAGATACTGCTTATGCCAGCCCCGCACCGTGTCATCGTCGAGGAAAAGAACCTGCGCGACCTGCGCACACGACATCCCATCATCGAGCAACAACAGCGCATTCGCCCGACGGGCAATCCCGTGGTCTTCACGCTGACGCTTCACACAAGCCAGCAATTCGAGGCGGGCGGGAGAAGAGAGAAAACTCGGGCGGATCATGCATCGACCTGAATCTACTACGCCTAAATCGTCAAGCAGTTCTTCGGGTGTTCTCGGGTGTTCAAGGACTCGCAGTATAATTACGTTTCTGCCAACCAATTGGATCACTGAAAACGTCGCGCGCGGGACGGGCGCGACATCGGGTTCCCGGCGGTTTGGCCAGGCGCGCCATTTCATATCCGGTCAAGCGCCTGCATCAGGTCCGCGATCAGATCGTCCGTATCTTCCAACCCGCAGGAGAGGCGCACCAGGCCGGGCGTGATGCCCAGAATGTCCTTCTGCTCTTGCGGTAGCCGTTGGTGCGTAGTGGTCGCCGGATGGGTCACGATAGATTTCGCATCGGCGAAGTTATTGGAAATAATAAAAATTTCCAACATATTGAGGAATTTGAAACAGGCATCGCGCCCGCCCGACACCTCGAATGCCAGCACCGTCCCGCCCGAGGGCGATTGCGACATGGCCACCTTGTGCTGCGCATGGCTGGGCAATTGCGGGTAGCGCACGTCAGCTATTTTCGGATGCACTTCCAACGCTTCGGCCACGGCCATTGCCGTCGCCGCCTGCGCTTTCACGCGCAGATCCAGCGTTTCCAACGATTTCAGGTGCGACCAAGCGGTAAACGGATTCATCGCACCCCCGGTATGTTTGACATATGCCTCAATCGGGCCGCGGATCAGGTCGCGCGTGCCGCAGATGATGCCGCCCAGCATCCGCCCCTGCCCGTCCACGTGTTTCGTGGTCGAAACGACCGAGATATCGGCCCCGCATTCACGCGCATAGGAATAGATCGGCGTGGCCATGGCATCGTCCACGATGACCAGCGCTCCGTTCTTGTGGGCCACGGCGCAGACATGGCGCAGGTCGATCACCTCCAGCGTCGGGTTCGAGATGGATTCGAGGAAAACCAAGGATGTATGGGGCGTAATTGCAGCATCCCAAGCGGCGTTGTCGGTGCCATCCACCAGCGTGATGGACACGCCGAAGCGGGCCAGAAGCTCCTCCAGAACATACAGGCAGGATCCGAACAGCGCGCGCGAGGCGACAATGCGGTCGCCTGCCTTGGACAGCGCCATCAGCGCGCCGTTGACCGCCGCCATGCCCGAGGCACAGGCGAATCCGTCCTCGTAGCCCAGAAGGTCGGACATGCGATCCTCGAACATGCGGACGGTGGGATTGCCATAGCGGGCATAGATGAACTCGTCCTCGCCGGCTTTGACAAAGCGCGCCTCGGCTTGTTCAGCACTGTCATAAACAAAGCCCTGCGTCAGGAAAATCGCCTCTGACACCTCGTTATACTGGCTGCGACGCGTGCCAGTGTGAACCAGTTTCGTCCGCCTTTTCAAACCGTTAGTCATCGTCATCCCTTTGGGCCACGCCCGATCAAAAAAACCCCGTTCGCGGTCGGGCGAAAGGGGTTCCCTCGCCTCGACCTGATTAGCAGCATGTTTAACGTGGCCCGCAATCCGGTACAAATCGCCACACCCCTGCAATATGGCGCAAGGGGACGGGCGTCAACACCGTCACATAGCCGTAACCAGACATTCACTTCTGTGTTGCACCGTTGGGTTAAGAGGACGGGAAACCATATCTGGTGGGGTGTGGGGATGCCGCTACTACGTATCGACGCGACGGATGATGGCCCGGTCATCCACAACAGCCCGCGCAGCGCGGGGGCCAGGCTGCGCCGACTGGCGCAGGGGGCGGGGCCGGTGGTCATCATGGTCCACGGGTTCAAGTTCAGCCCGGGCGATCGGGTGCATTGCCCGCACATTCATATCCTGTCCACGCAGGAAAGCCCCTGCCGCAAGGCGGTCAGCTGGCCACGGGGGCTGGGCTTTGGCGGGGGCGCAGACGAAGGGCTGGCCATTGCATTTGGCTGGCAAGCGCGCGGAACGGTGTGGCAGGCATGGGAGCGTGCCGCACAGGCAGGCCGGCAAATGGCTGATATCATTTTCGAAATCCGCAAGGCAGCGCCGCTCAGGCCGATCCATTGCATGGCGCATTCGATGGGCGCGCGCGTGGCGCTGAACGCGCTTGGCCGTGTGCCCTTGGGCGCGGTGAACCGCGTACTGCTGCTGGCAGGGGCAGAGTTCAACAGCGCCGCGAGGCGCGCCATGGACAGCCCCGGCGGGCGCGGAGCCGAGGTGATCAACGTCACCAGCCGCGAAAATGACCTGTTCGATTTCGCGCTGGAACGTCTGATGGCACCCGATGGCGACACCTCTATCGGGCGGGTTTTCCCAAATCTTCCCAACAGCTTGACGTTGCAACTTGATGATACCGAAACGCTGGCTGCGCTGCGGCGGATGGGCTTTCCCATTGCCGCGCCGACCCATCGCATCTGCCATTGGAGCGCCTATCTGCGGCCCGGTGTTTTCTCATTCTATCAAGACCTTATGCGCAACGAGGCAGAGCTGCCGCTGGCCTACCTCAAGGCGCACTTGCCGTTGCAGGCGCAGCCGCGCTGGTCACGCCTTTTTGCGCGCCCCCGGTTCAGCCTGCCCTTGCCGATACTGTCAAAAGCGTCATCATGACCCCCGAAAAAGGGAGAAATGACGCACATGACCCAACCTATTGACCTGTATTACTGGCCCACGCCGAACGGCTGGAAAATCTCTATCGCATTGGAAGAAATGGGAATTCCCTATAACCTCCACCTGATCAACATCTCGGCCGGGGATCAGTTCGCCCCCGAGTTCCTGAAGATCGCACCGAACAACCGGATGCCGGCCATCGTCGATCCCGACGGGCCGGACGGAGAGCCGATCGCAATTTTCGAAAGCGGCGCGATCCTGCAATATCTGGCACGCAAGACGGGCCAGTTTTGCGGCCCCACGCAACGCGACAGAATCGCGGTCGATCAATGGCTTATGTGGCAGATGGGTGGCCTCGGGCCGATGGCCGGACAGGCGCATCATTTCCTGAAATATGCCCCCGCGATGGATCCGCCCAACGACCTGCCCTATGCCAAGGACCGGTATCGCAACGAGGTGGCGCGGCTGTATCGCGTGCTGGACACGCAACTGAAGGACAACCGCTACGTGGCAGGGGATTTCTATTCCATCGCGGACATGGCGATCTGGCCCTGGGCATCGCTGTGGGAAGGGCAAGAACAAACCCTTGATGACAAACCGAATTTGGCCCGCTGGCTGGAAGACGTGGGCGCGCGCGACGCGGTGAAGGCAGGCCGCGCCGTGGCCGCCGAACAGCGCAGCAACATCCAGAAAGACAAGGATGCGCAAAAAGTGCTGTTCGGCCAGAAAGGCTGAGCCACGCATAGGCGACACCAAAGGGGGGCGCGGGGGTGAAACTCTGCGCCCCCGCGCTTTCGTATGATCCGGCCATCATTTCGTGGAAAACCATGAAAACGCCGCCCGGATCGTATAAAGCCAATCCGTCACCGTGAGTATGTGGAACAATCCCGCCTAAAGGGCGGATTTTGGAAAGCGCCGATCACTCGCCCTTCGCGTCCTCGATCCCGTGATCGCGGAACAGTTTGCCCTGCGTCATGAAGAAGGCAAAGATCGCCGCCGACAGGCCGAAGGTTTTGAACGTCACCCATGTTTCGGTGGACATGGTGCGCCAGATCGCCTCGTTCGCGACGGCCAGCCCCAGAAAGAACAGGCACAGGCGCTTGGTCAGGATCATCCAACCGTCATGGGTCAGCGGCATCGCCTCGGCCAGAACCAGTTTCAGATAGCTTTGCCCGCGCAGCAGCCCGACCCCCAGCAGACCGGCGAAGATCAGATAAAGCAGCGTCGGCTTCATCTTGATGAACCGCTCGTCGTTCAGCCAGACGGTCAACCCGCCAAACACCACAACCAGCACCAGCGTCACAAGCTGCATGGGCGACAGCTTGCCAGTCAGTTTCCACATGACAATGGTAGTGACGATCATCAGCGGCACGAAGGCGGCGGTGACAAGGATGAACCCATCATATTCGGTGCCCGCGACCATGAAGCGTTGGTCTTTCACCATGAAGTAGGCGGCGAAAAACGCGATGATCGGCCCAAGTTCCAGCGTGGTTTTCGTGATCGGGTTGATCTTTTTCATTCCGGGTCGCCTTTTGCCGTTACATCTGTGGATATAGGGGCGTCAGCCCGCGAATTCGACTATCACGGCACCGATCGCAATCAAAGCCATCAGCGCGGTTCGGCGCGGGCCAACCTTTTCGCCCAGCACCAGCCAGCCGATCAGCGCGGCGAACACGGTAGAGGTTTCGCGCAGCACGGCGGCCTCGCCCACCTTGTCCAGCCGCGTCGCCAGCATGATCGACCCAAAGGAGAAGAAGGCAAGGATCGCCCCGGCAAAGCCCTTGGTCATCAGTGGGCGAAGCGCCGGTTTGTGGGTCATGTTGCGATAGCGCAGCACCGCCAGCACCGGCATGGCGATGCCATCCACCACGAAGAACCACGCAAGAAAGGTGAACGGGTTGGCCGTGGCCCGGATGCCGTAAGCGTCGTAGGTTGTGTAGAGTGCGACGAAAAGCCCGGCGATCCCCGCAAGGCCCAGCGCGGCCGGCAGGGTTTCGCGTGCGACGGTGACGTGGCGCAGGTTATAGGCGGTCAGCCCGAAGATCCCCGCCATCAGAAGCGCGATACCGCCCCACTGGCCAAACGTGAAGGTTTCGGAAAAGATAAGCCATGCACCGATCACGGTGAAAAATGGCCCGGTGCCGCGCACCACAGGGTAGACCACCGTATAAGCGCCCTTGGAATAAGCCTGTGCCTGCAACAGCTTATAGGCAGTATGGATCACGAATGCGCCGCCAAGGATGGGCCACAGGTGCGGTTCGGGCCAAGGCACCAGCAGCAGCGCGATGGGCAGGGCAAGGGCGCCGTAGCAGATGTCGATCGCGCCGCGCATGATCCACGGATCATAGCGGCCCTTTTGCATCGCGCCGAACAGGGCGTGCAGGAAAGCGGCCAGCAGGGCAAGGCCAAGGGCCGCGCTGTGCCCTGCCTCGGTACCCTCGATGGAGGTGATCCAGTTGCTCATGCAAAGGGCGCTTTCGGCGGGCTGGGTTCAGAGTATTTTCAGAACAATGAAAGGGTCAGGCATCAAGCCCCGTCAGCGCCGCGGCAAATTCCTGCGGATCGAACGGGGCAAGGTCGTCGATCTGTTCGCCCACGCCGATGGCATGGATAGGCAGGCCGAACTTGTCGGCCACCGCCACCAGCACGCCGCCCTTGGCGGTGCCGTCCAGTTTGGTCATCACAAGGCCCGACACATCGGCCAGTTTGCGGAAGGTTTCAACCTGTGACAGCGCGTTCTGGCCAGTGGTGGCGTCCAGCACCAACAGGGTGTTATGCGGTGCCTCGGGGTCTTTCTTGCGGATCACGCGGACGATCTTGGCCAGCTCCTCCATCAGGTCTTGGCGGTTTTGCAACCGGCCCGCGGTGTCGATCATCAACAAGTCGGCACCGTCTGCCTCGGCCTTGGTCATGGCGTCGAAGGCAAGGCTGGCCGGGTCGGACCCTTCGGGCGCGGTCAGCACGGGCACCCCGGCACGGTCGCCCCAGACCTGCAACTGTTCGACAGCGGCAGCGCGGAAGGTGTCACCGGCGGCGATGATCACCGATTTGCCCGCTGCGCGGAACTGGCTGGCCAGTTTGCCGATGGTGGTGGTCTTGCCGGACCCGTTCACGCCGACAACCAGAACGACCTGCGGTTTTTTCGGGAAAAGCGGCATGGGGCGGGCGACAGGTTCCATGATGCGGGCAACCTCGGTCGCCAGCAGCTCCTTGATCTCGCGCGAGGAAAGTTTCTTGCCAAAGCGCCCTTCGGCCATGTTGGCGGTGACGCGCAGGGCGGTTTCCACGCCCATGTCGGCCTGGATCAGCAGCTCTTCGAGCTGCTCCAGCATATCGTCGTCTAGTGTGCGGCGGATTTCGGCCTTGGCCGGGGCGCGGCCCATGAGGCGGCCAAGGATGCCGGGTTTCGCGGGTTCGGGGGCGGGTTGCGGCGTAGGTTCGGGTTCCGGCGCGGGTTGCGGTTCAGGTGTAGGTTCGGGTTTTAGCGCGGGCGTGGGTTCAGGCGTGGGCTTTGAAACCGGCGCAGGTTCGGGTGTGGGTTCGGGCGCAGGCGCGGCGGCAGGTTCCGGCGTGATCTCGGGCGGGGTTTCCTCGCCGCCCTCTGCGACGATCGCATCCAGCCCTTCCTCGATCTTCGACGAGGATTTGAACAGCCGTTGCTTGAGTTTTGTGAACAGAGCCATGCGCCCCTCCTGCTGGTCCTTAGGTTCCAACTAAGCCCATTCCGCCGCCGATGGAAGCCCCCGCCCCTGCCACCGAGCGGCAAAGCAGTGCCCGCGTTAATGATTAACAAAGGATTGAGTCGCCCGAGGCAAAATTGAATGGTATTTTAATCAACATGAAACAGAGCCTTGCATCCCCCCGCCTTGCCGCGCTTGTCGCCACGCTTTTCGCCCTGCCCGCAGCGGCCCAGGACAGCCTGAGCGCGGCAGAGTTCGATGCCTATACCCAAGGCAAAACCTTTTACTACGGTTCCGCCGGAGCGCCCTATGGCGGCGAGGAATACCTGCAGAACAACCGCGTGCGCTGGTCCTTTCTGGATGGCAAATGCAAGGAAGGCATCTGGTACGAGGAAGCGGGCGAGATTTGCTTTGTCTATGAAGACAGGCCCGAGCCGCAATGTTGGACCTTTTCCAGGAACGCTGGCGGGCTGGTCGCGCAATACCAAGGCAAGCTGGGCGGCGCGCCGCTGTACGAGATCGAGCAACGCATGAAACCGATGCTGTGCCATGGCCCCGAAGTGGGTGTCTGAGCCGCATTGATCCTTAGCGCCCGCGCGCTTACCTTTCGGGCGATTGCAGGGGGCGGGCATGATCTTTTTCACCATCGCGACATTGGTTCCGGTTTTCTTGCTGCTGCTGGGGTCGGCCTTTGGTGGTTGGGCCGTCATGGCCGCGCTGGCCTATATCACCGTGTTCATCTGGCTGTTGGACCGGCTGGTGCATCGCGGGGTGGTGCAAATGGCCGAAGGGGCGGAATTTCCCGGCGGCGACGGGTTGCTGGTCGCTCTGGCGTTCTTGCATGTGCCGTTGATGGGCGGGGCGGTCTGGGCCGTGGGCGCATCCGGTTTGGGGCCTTGGGAAAAGCTGGGGCTGGTCGTGGGGCACGGGCTGTTTTTCGGACAGGTCGGCCACCCCTGCGCGCATGAGCTGATCCATCGCCGGGCACGTTGGAAGCGGGCGCTGGGGCGGATGGTTTATGTGCTGATCCTGATGGGGCATCATGCCTCGTCGCATTTGCGGGTGCATCATATCCATGTTGGCCTGACAGGCGATCCGGCCAGCGCACCACGCGGTATGGGGTTCTGGCGCTATGCATGGCGGGCCTGGGCCGGGTCTTTCCGTGCCGGTTGGCGGGCGGAAACCGCGCTGCGGGCGCGCGGGTCCGGTGGCGGGGTGCATCCCTATGCGGTGCATATCGGCGGGGCTTTCGCGGTGATGGCAGCCGCTTTTGCGCTGGCGGGGCCTGACGGGGTTCTGGCGCTGTGGGCCATGGCAGCATATGCGCAGGTGCAGGTGTTGCTGTCGGATTACGTGCAGCATTACGGACTGCGCCGGACGCTGAGCGCGGATGGACGGGCCGAGCCGGTGGGCGCGCGGCACAGCTGGAATGCGCCGCATTTCGGGTCCAGCGCAATGATGCTGAACGCGCCGCGCCATTCGGACCATCACATGAACCCCTTGCGCCCCTATCCCGCACTGCGACTGGATGGCGATATGCCGGTGCTGCCCTATTCGGTGCCGGTGATGGCGGTGGTGGCTTTGTATCCACGGCTGTGGCGGCGCATCATGGACCCTCGGTTGGATACATTATCGAACCACTGAGCAGTTCGTTGGCGCGCTTGGGTATTTGCGGAACAGTGAAATGGCCGGCGACGTGATGCAGGGGGAGACCGCCCGCAGGGCGTGGCGAGGGGGCGGGCAGCCCCCTTTCCGATCAGAAAAGCGAACCCTGTTCGGGAGGCCTTTTCGGTGTTTTGGATTTGGGTTTCGGGCGCGGTTTCGGTTGCGGCGCGGGATCAGGCGGCGGCGCAATTGGCGCGGACCCATCCAGCGCGATGCGCCCGTCGGCGAACTGGATTTCCAAGGTGCCTGCGGCGCGGGCAGCCGCGGTGGTCGTCACCACATTGCCATCGCCGCGCACCACCGCGTATCCGCGTTTGAGCGTTTCTTCATAGCCAAGGGTTTCACGGAGCCGGCCCAGCGAGGAAAGCGCCTTGCCCCAGCTTTGGGTCTGGGCATTGGCGGCGATGGACAGGCGCTGCTCTAGCGCGCGTAAATCGCGGGCCTTGCGGGCAAGATCGGCCCGGATCGGCGCGGCGGACAGGCGCAGGGCGGACAGCCGGTCGCGTTTACCTTGCGCGGTGCGGGACAGCGCGGGGGCAAGCCGTTGTGCCTGTCCATCCAGTTGGCGTTTCTCGTTTGCAATCAGCGATCTGAGCAGGGACGGCCGCAGCGCGCCCGCGCTGTGCGACAGGGATACACGGCGGGTTTGCACAGTGCGTATCAGCGCAGCGGGCAGTGCCGCCCCTGCCCCGTCCAGCCGTTGACGCGGCCCGTCCAGCAGGTTCGCCGGGCGCGGCAGGGCACGGGCCATATCGGTCAGCCGCTGGCGGCGTTGCCCCAGCGCGGTGGTCAGCGCGCGCGCCAGGCGGGATTGCTGATCCTCGGCCCAGGACAGCAATTCCATCCGCACCGGCACGGCCATTTCTGCCGCCGCAGTGGGGGTGGGCGCGCGTTTGTCGGACACGAAGTCGATCAGCGTGGTGTCGGTTTCGTGCCCCACCGCGGAAATCAGCGGAATGTCCGATGCGGCGGCGGCGCGGGCCACGGTTTCTTCGTTGAAGCCCCACAGATCCTCGACCGAGCCGCCGCCACGGGCGACGATGATCAGGTCGGGGCGCGGGATCGCCCCGCCCGGCGTCAGCGCGTTGAAACCCTGGATGGCGCGGGTCACTTCGGGGGCGCATCGTTCACCCTGCACGGGCACGGGCCAGATCAGCACCTTGCGCGGGAACCGTTCGCGCAGCCGGTGCAGGATATCGCGGATCACCGCGCCCGAGGGCGATGTGACCACGCCGATCACCCCCGGCAGGTAGGGGATGGGCCGCTTGCGCGACGGGTCGAACAGCCCTTCGCTTTGCAGCAGCGCCTTGCGCTTTTCCAGCATCGCCATCAGCGCACCAACGCCTGCGGGGCGCATTTCCTCGATCACCAGTTGGTAACGCGACTGGCCGGGGAAGGTGGTCAACCGGCCGGTTGCGATCACCTCCATCCCCTCTTCGGGGCGCATGTTCAGGCGGCTGGCGGTGCCCTTCCACATCACCCCCGCGATTACGGCGCGGTCGTCTTTCAGATCCATGTACATATGGCCTGAAGCCGGGCGGGAGATACGGCCCAACTCGCCGCGAATGCGGACATGGGCGAATTCGCCTTCGATCAGGCGCTTGATCGCGCCGGATAGTTCGGAGACGGAAAATTCGGGCGCGTTGGAGCCGTTGTCGGCATCGTCAAGAAGGTCGGACATGGGGCCACGTTAGCGTTGCCGCGCACGGAGGGCCAGAGGGGAAAGCGGCGCGATGCTTGCCCCTGCGCGCGCTCTTGTTTATGCCCGCGCACAACAGCGACAAAGGAGTCTGCGGCGTGAATATCCTGATCCTCGGCGGCGGCGGCCGCGAACATGCTTTGGCCTGGGCCGTTATGCAAAACCCCAAGTGCGACAAGCTGATCGTTGCACCGGGCAATGCGGGCATTGCCCAGATCGCCGAATGCGCGGCGTTGGATATTCTGAACGGCGGCGCGGTGGTGAATTTTGCCGAAGAAAACGCGATTGATTTCGTGATCGTCGGGCCAGAGGCCCCGCTGGCGGCGGGCGTGGCGGACGATCTGCGCGACGCGGGTTACCTTGTGTTCGGGCCATCGGCGGCGGCGGCGCGGCTTGAGGCCTCGAAGTCCTTTACCAAGGAAATCTGCGACGCGGCGCATGCCCCCACCGCAGGCTATGGCCATTTCACCGATGCCGAGGCCGCCAAGGCCCATATCCGCGCCAATGGCGCGCCGATCGTGGTCAAGGCCGACGGTCTGGCCGCGGGCAAGGGCGTGATCGTCGCCATGACCGAGGACGAGGCGCTGGACGCCATCGACGACATGTTCGGCGGTGAATTCGGGGCCGCTGGCGCCGAGGTGGTGATCGAAGAATTCATGGAAGGCGAAGAAGCGTCCTATTTCATCCTGTGCGACGGGAAAGATGTGTTGCCCATCGGCACCGCGCAGGACCACAAGCGCGTGGGCGAGGGCGACACCGGCCCAAACACCGGCGGCATGGGTGCCTATTCGCCCGCGCCGGTGCTTTCCGATGCGATTGCCGAAAAGGCGATGGAAGAGATCGTCAAACCCTGCATGGCCGAGATGGCCAAGCGCGGCGCGCCCTATCAAGGGGTGCTTTACGCGGGGCTGATGATCAAGGACGGCCAGCCGCGNNCGTTTCGGCGATCCGGAATGCCAGGTGCTGATGCTGCGTCTGGGCGCACAGGCGCTTGATTTGATGGAGGCCTGCGCGCGCGGCACATTGGCCGAGGCGCGGGTGAACTGGGCAGACGATCACGCGGTGACGGTGGTTATGGCCGCCGAAGGCTATCCCGGCGATTATGCCAAAGGGTCGGTCATCGGCGGGCTGGACGAGCTGCCCGAGACCAGCTTCGAGATGTGTTTTCATGCGGGCACGGCCGAGAAGGACGGCAAGATCGTTGCCAATGGTGGGCGCGTGCTGAACGTGACCGCGCGGGGGGGGGCCCTGCGCGTGGCGGTGGACCGCGCCTATGCCATGGTGGACCGGATCGACTGGGCGCAAGGGTTCTGCCGCCGCGACATCGGCTGGCGGGCTTTGTAAGCAATGGTTTCGGGGCGTGTGGCGCCCCGACCGGAGGCCGGTTTTTCTAATGAAAAACCGGCGAAAGGGGTCTTGCCCCTCTTACGGATTGCATAATAATCCGCAATTCACCCCAGAATATTTTTAGCAAATGAAATATGCTCGCCAAAACCGGATGGCACTTCATTCCGCCAGGCGTTCTTGCGCAATATGATGCAGGGGCAGCCCCCCCCCCCCCCCCCCGCAGAGCGTGGCAAGGGGGCGGGTAGCCCCCCTGTTCGCTTTACTTGCAGCGCAGGGCGGCGTTCAAGCTTTCGGGGCCTTTATGGGGACCGATATCGCGGGGTTGCGCAGTTTTCCCGTCAAAACGCGTGGCCATGATGCGTGTCCAGTCGGCATTTGCAGTGACCAGTTCGGAGCCATTGCAATTGCGGAGGCCGCCGGGGATGTGGGTCCAGCCGATGCGGTGGTTGGTCAGCCCCTTGTGATCTGCCACATGCAACAGTTTGCCATCCTGATAGCGCCATATACGCAGAGTTTTAGCCAAATGGGGGCGGTCGATATAGGCGAGTTCAATATGGCCGTCGCCGTCCAGATCGGCAGCACCGATGGGCGCAAGCCAGCGGTGGGTCTGGCCGATATGGGGCGTGGCCGCGATTTTTTCGATGCGGCCTGCTACCTCGCCATAGATCGCCAGTTGCGCACCGCGGGGCGGATCGGTTTCGATCACCACGACTTCAGGCGCGCCATCGCCTGTCACATCCCAAAGCCGCGGGGCGGTGTCCTCGAACACGCGCTCACCTTCGGAATGCCCGACCAGAAACCGCCGCCCGCCAGAAAGCGTGACCACCATGCCGGAATATTCCACCGCATCGCCCAGTATACCGTGATCGTAATGAGTCGTCGGGCCGATGAACCGCGCCGACTGGATATCGGCAAGCCCTGCGGCAGGCACGCCTATCAACAGGCACAACGCCAGCCATGCGCGGCGGGCGCGCCCCAGCACAGGGTGGAGCGGCAGACGCCGCGCCCACTTGGTCATCAGATCTGTTTCTCGGGCATGTTCACCACCAGGCCGTCCAGCGCGTCGGTTACCTTGATCTGGCAGGTCAGGCGCNNACCTGACAGGTCAGGCGTGAGCGGACCGCATCAGCCTCAAATGCAAAGTCCAGCATGTCGTCTTCCATGTCGTCCTTGGCGGGCAGTTTTGCGACCCATTCCTTGGCCACATAGACATGACAGGTGGAACAGGCGCAGGCACCGCCGCAATCGGCCTCGATGCCGGGGATGTTATTGTCGCGCGCGCCTTCCATCACGGTCAGGCCGGTCGAGACCTCGACCACATGCTCGGTGCCGTTATGCTCGATGTAGGTGATCTTTGCCATGTCTTGCTTGCTCCATTTGCCGGTTGGGCGATGTTCTAACCAAGGCGGCTTGCCTCTGCCAGTCCCTTTTGCGTGACCTCTTGCGCGGCGGGCGTATGTTCCTGTATTGTTCCCGCCATGCCCCTGCCGCTGCTTCCTGCCGACCACCTTGCCAATGCCCCGAACGGGCAGCGGGTTTGCGTGGCCGGGCTGGTGATCTTGCGCCAGCGACCCGGCACCGCCAAGGGGGTGATTTTCCTGACGCTGGAGGACGAGACCGGCGTGGTCAATGTGATCGTCTGGCGCAAACTTTACGAAAGGTTCCGCCGTGCCGTGGTGGCCGGGCGTTTGCTGCGCGTCACCGGACGGCTTCAGCGCGAGGATCGGGTGATCCACGTGATTGCCGAAGGGATCGAGGATATCTCCTCCATGCTGGACCTGCTGCCCGCGCTGGACGAAGCCGGCGCGCACCACCTGCCCCGCCGCTGAGGCCGCAGCGCAGGCTTCCACGGTACGGGAAAACCCGCTAGAGTGGTGCGAAAGGCCCGCATCAGAGGCCGATCCGAGGCAAAGGCAGAAGCGCAGATGACCCCACATGCAATCCCCCGCAGCTTTGCGGTGGCCGCGCTGGCCCTGCTGGCCGCGTGCCAGACCGCCCTGCCCGGCGGCGAACCTGCCCTTGTCAGCCAGATCGAAGCGGTCCCGCCCGGCGCGCCTGCCGACACCTGCTGGGGCAAGGATGTCAGCCCCGCCGTGATCGAAACCGTGACCGAACAGGTGATGCTGCAACCGGCGGAGATTCTGGCAGATGGCACCATCGCCAGCCCCGCGATCTACAAGACCGAAACCCGTCAGGCCATCGTGAAAGAGCGCAAGGAAACCTGGTTCCAGACCCCTTGCGCGGCGCAGCAGACACCCGACTTCGTTGCCTCGCTGCAGCGGGCGCTGGCAGCGCGCGGCCTGTATCGCGGCCCCGTCACCGGCGAGATGGACATACGCACCCGCCGCGCCGTGCGCGCCTATCAAAAACCCGAGGGGCTGGATTCGGGCATCCTGTCGCTGGCCGCCGCGCGCAAGCTGGGGCTGGTGGCGGTGGAATGGCCCACCGAATAGCGCCTCCGTTTTCCGCACTTTCCTGCGATCGAGAATCACCGGCGGGACGCGGTCCGGCGCGCTCGCCTCTGGCGTGCTTTGCCGTTTTGCCCTGCACGCCTTTCGCACACGGGCCGCCGCAGGCCGCGCAACAGTGCCGTTAATCTTTCGTTAATGCTTCCTTAACCAGCACAATCACCTGTTTTTCAAGGAAATACTCGGCGGATCCTTGCCGAATGGTGTTAGCATCGTGGCTGAAATGTGGCGGAATTATGGCCGCGCTCACTTTGCATCTGAGTAAGGATTTTACCTATGCGTGTTCATCCTGTCCCTGTTGACCGCCGGTATGGCGACAAGTCTTTTTGTTGGCACCGCTGACGGGGACGAGATCCTTGGCTCGGATGACGACAACCATGTGGATGCGGGCGCGGGCGACGACACCGTAACCGGCGGTGGCGGTGGCGGTGACGGTGACGGTGACGACCTTTTGGCGGGTGCACTTGGCAATGACGACATGCGCGGCGACGAGGGCGACGATACCGTTCTGGGCAATGGCGGCGACGACAAGGTCGAGGGTGGCCAAGGCGATGACATGGTCGATGGCAATATCGACGATGACATGGTCGATGGCAATATCGACGATGACATGGTGATCGGCGGTCAGGGCGATGACCTGTTGATGGGCGATCTGGGCAATGACACGCTGGACGGCGGCATCGGCAATGATGAACTGCACGGCGAGGATGACGACGAGGCCGACAGCCTGATCGGTGGCGAAGGCGCGGATTCGCTGAGCGGGGGGCTTGGCGACCTTCTGGAAGGCGGCGCGGGGGCGGATATGTTCGCCAGCGCGGGCGGTGTCACAATCGCCGATTTCGCCCCGGCCGAAGATACGCTGGTGGTGCTTTACGACGCCGGCGGCACTGCGCCCGACTTTGCCGACCTGTCATTCATCGACAATGGCGGCAGCACCGACGTGATGCTGGGGGGCGATCTTGTCGCCTCGCTGACCGGCATCGCGCCGACCGATATCACCGGGGACATGGTGGCCTTCCTGGCCGCGTAAGGCCGGGGACGACACAATTGACGGGCCAAACCTGGGGGCGCGGCCCGCCTTGATCCTGACACGGCTTGTAATGGCATGGATCGCCCGGAAGGCGGGGACCGTCAAAAGGGAGACAGGGCGTGCCACGGCGCGCCCTGTTTTCATGCGCGCGGTCGTGACGGATCGGGGCGCGCTTTTGCGTGACGCAAAAGCGAACGGGCCGCGTGTCGCGGCCCGTTTGCGTGGCTCTTTTTCATAAAAGTCAGTCTTCGAGGGAAAGCGCGACAAAGCGCGGCTCGCCAGCGCGGCGCACCAGCAGCAGCAGGGATTTGCGCCCGGCCTCTTTCGCGGCATCGACGCCATCTTGCAGATCGGTGATCGCGGTCATCTTCTGCTGGCCCGCCTCGGTGATCACATCACCGGCGCGCAGACCTTTTTCATAGGCTTCCGAGGTTTCGATCACATCCACGACCACCAGCCCTTCAGTATTCGCGTCCAGCGAAAGCTGGTCGCGCAGTTCGTCATTCACCGGGCTGAGGGTCATGCCCAGCATCTCGGTCTCGACCGGGGCGGCCTCGTCCATCTGTTGCGCGGCGGGAACGGCGCGTTCGGCATCCTCGCGGCGGCCAAGAGTGATCTTCAGCGTCTTGGTCTTGCCATCGCGCAGCACCAGCATCCGCACGGCCTTGCCAACGGCGGTGTTGCCCACCTGGCGCACAAGGCCGCGTGTGTCGGTGACTTCGCGCCCGTCGAACGATGTGATCACGTCGCCCTGCTGCACGCCTGCCTCGCGGGCGGGGCCGGGGGGCACGTCGGTGACAAGCGCACCGGCGGCGGTTTCAAGGCCAAGCGCCTCGGCCATATCGGGGGTGACATCCTGAATGCGCACGCCCAGCCAGCCGCGGCGGGTTTCGCCGAACTCTTTCAGCTGGTTCACGACCTTGCTGACCACGTTGGACGCCATCGAGAACCCGATCCCGATCGAGCCGCCATTAGGCGACAGGATCGCGGTGTTCACGCCGATCACCTGACCGTCCATATTGAACAGCGGCCCGCCCGAGTTGCCACGGTTGATGGCGGCATCGGTCTGGATGTAATCATCGTAAGTACCTGACAATGCGCGATTCCGCGCCGAGACGATCCCGGCGGATACGGAAAAGCCCTGCCCCAGCGGGTTGCCCATGGCCACGACCCAATCGCCCACGCGGGCGGTGTCGCTGTCACCGAAGCTGACGAAGGGCAGCGGTTTGTCGGCCCCGACCTTCAAAAGGGCGATGTCGGTTTTCGGGTCGGTGCCGATGACTTTCGCCTCCAGTTCCTCTCCCGAGAAAAACTCGATCACCACCTCGTCGGCGGATTCGATGACGTGGTTGTTGGTGACGATATAACCGTCTTCGGAAATCACGAAGCCAGAGCCCAGCGCCGAGGAACGGCGAGGTCGCGGGGCCTCGCCGTCTTCGCGGTTGCGGTCCTGAAACTCGCGGAACAGATCTTCCAGCGGGGAGCCTTCGGGGACGATGGGATTGGGGCCAGTGCCCTGCGCCACCACGGTCGAGGTGGTGATATTCACGACCGAGGGGCTGATGGTGTCGGCCAGATCGGCGAAACTGTCGGGACGGGCGGCGGCGGCCAGCGACTGCATCAGCAGCAGCGCAATGGCAAGCGCGGCCATCCACAGACCGCGCAAATCGCGGGCCCGTTCGCGGGGAATGGCAATTGCTTGGGTGTTCACTCCGAAATCTCCTCTGTTCGGGTGTCGGGTGGTGCGGGGCGGCGCGGGGTACGGCCCCGTGCGCCTTGGCACGGATACAGTCAATGTAAGGCAGGAAAGATGCAACTCAAAGGGGGTTCAAGTCACGTAAATCCACTGTGATCGCATGTCATCGCCGGGCCAAGCACCACCAAGACGTTAAAACCTTAGCTAAATTCAGAACAGATCGCCGGGGAACTTAACCCAAAAGAAGCCAAATTCCGCCATTTTCCCATCGAATTTCCTGCAATCCCAGATTGCGTTCGCACCGATGGCGACCTATAATATCATCGGCTATGACATCGCCGACTTTCTGGTCGAGGGCGGCGGCAGCCCCTAAACCGCCACGGTCAGGGACCGGTTCAGGCTGCCATCGGACTGGTCGGTCAGCACGGATGCGGTGAATTTCGCCATCACCGACAGCAACCCTGACCTGCAAGACGACGCCGGCTTCAACGAGAGCGGCGACGACACATCCCAAAGCGTGATCACGACCGATGGAATCACTTCGACGTGGAACGTGGACAACACCAATGCGCCCGATTACGTCGCGCTGGAAAACGCCAGTGCCGAACAGGCAAGCGCGGAAACCGTGGGCGGTGGCGGGTTCGCCGACAGCCTTGATGGCGGGGGCGGCGCGGATGTGCTGGACGGCAGCGCGGGCGACGACACGATCGGCGGCGGGTCAGGCGATGACACCATTTCCGGCGGATCGGGCGGCGATACGCTGATCGGTGACAGCGGCAATGACGTCATCGACGGCGATGCCGACCAGGAGGCCACGACGACCGAGGCGCTGAACTGGTCCGCTGCGGGCGCGGATGATTCCGAACTGACAGCAGGTTTTACCCAGAACACCGGCGAGATGAACGTGACCGTGTCGCTGGTGGAAGATGGCAATAACAATGCCAGCTGGTGGATCGAAAGCAGCGATGTCACCTATACGCAGCCCGGCGAGCCGATGAACGATCGCTCGACCCTTGATATGTCAGGCAACGGCGACGGGGCAACGTCGACTACGCGGATAGATTTCGCTGCCGCCAGCGGCAGTTCCGCCGAGGACGAGGTTGAAAACGTCGTCTTTCGCATCAATGACATCGACTGGAATTCGGGCCAGCACCGCGACAGCATCACCGTCACCGCGATGGATGCGCTTGGCAATCCGGTACAGGTGGTTCTGACCGCCGCGGGTGACGATCTGGTCAGTGGGGGCACCGTCGATGCGGGCGGCCCCTCGAGCAGCGATCACGACCAGGCAAACGGATCGGTCTTGGTGGAAATCGCAGGCCCGGTGCAAAGCGTCGAAATCAGCTATTCCAACACGGACGGGACAGGGTTTCAGTCGATCTGGCTGACGGATGTGCATTTCGATGTGATGGCACCACCGGTGGACGGGGCTGACAGCATATCAGGCGGCATCGGCGACGACACGATCGACGTCGGCGCGGGTGCCGATACGGTCGATGGCGGGGCCGACAATGACTATATACTTTTTGGCGAAGGCGGCGCGACGCAGGCTGATGGCGATCTGGTCTATGGCGGAGATGGCGACGATACGATCGACGATATCGATGGGACGCAGCACATCCATGACGCCACGCTGTATGGCGAGGGCGGCGCAGACCTGATCTGTGGTGGCGACGGCGACAACCTGATCGACGGCGGCACCGAAAGCGATACGATCTGGGCCGAGGCGGGTGCGGATACGATCACCGGCGGCGCGGGTGATGATCTTCTGTCGGGGGGCACGGGCGATGACGTTTTCGCGCTGGATCCGGGCAGCGGTGCCGATACGATCACTGATTTCGACATGGGTGACAGCCATCTGGACGGGTTCACCAACGACCAGATCGACGTGGGTGGATTGCTGGACACGCAGGGCAATCCGGTTCACGGGGGCGATGTCGTGGTCAGCGATGACGGGTTCGGCAATGCGCTGCTGACCTTTCCGACCGGGGAAACCGTTGTATTGCAGGGCGTTGCGCCCTCTGCCCTGGATCAGCCATCGCAGTTGCACGCGGCCGGGGTACCCTGTTTCACCCCCGGCACGCGGATCATGACGCCGGCCGGCGAGGTGCCGGTCGAGGATTTGCAGACCGGCGAAATGGTTGCGACGTTGGACGAGCCGATGCCGGTGCTATGGATCGGACGGCATGTACTGGCGCAGGAGGCCTTGATCGCGCGACCCGAGCTGCGCCCGATCCGCATCCGCGATGGTACGCTGGGAAATCGCGGTGATCTGCTGCTTAGTCCACAACATGCGATGCAACTGCCGGACCCGACTGGCGCGGGGCCGGCATTGGTGCGCGCGGTGCATCTGCTGCGTCATGGCGACGGGCGGGTGCGGCGCGCCATGGGCGTGCGGCGTGTCGAATACCTACACCTGCTGTTGCCGCGCCATGCGCTGCTGCTGGCCAATGGTGCCGTCAGCGAAAGTCTGTATCCGGGCAAGTTCGGCCTGTCCGGTTTCGAACGCGCGGCGCGGGCCGAACTGTTCGGGCTGTTCCCGCAGCTTGCGGGTATCTTGTTCGGGAAGGCCCCTGCCCGCCTTTACGGACCGACGGTTTTGCCATTTGTACGGTCGGGCCAATTGGGGCCTCGCAAACTGCCGGCCAAACGGTATACCCGCATACCCGCGCGCGTGGCTGACGGGCGATGGCGGCATAGGCACAAACAGAAAAACCGCCCGATGGGGCGGCCTTTCCAATGGAACGGTCGATGGTGCGGCCTTTCAGGGGGAGTCCTTTAGTGCGCCGGCCCTTTCCAGCTTTCTGCATAAACATCCAGCTCTTCAAGGAATTGCCAGATTTGAAGGCAGCCTTCCTCGATCTCGCGCAGCGCCTCGGGCGACGGAGTGTAGCCATGTGCGTGGCAACCCCGTATGAAAGACACCTGTTTGAACATCTTGCCGATGATCGGGCGCATCTCGCCAAAGCAGGCTTCGGAAATGCCCTGCAAAACGCAATAGGTGGCATAGCGCGGCTTTTCCGGTGCGCCCAGGTCAGGATCCACAAGAGAATCGCGTAGCGCATTGGCGATGGCACTGCCAAGCCGTTCGGCACTGAGGCTTTCCTTGGACAGGTAATTAGAACAGCCAGAGCGGATCGCGTTCACCACCACATCCGTTTCCGTATCCGACGCCACCATGATCGAAGCCATATCCGACGCTTTCGGATGCGCGCGGATCAGCCGGATCGCATCAAGCCCTGTCTCGCCCTCCAACTGGTAATCGACCAGCGCGACATCAAAACGGCCAGCGTCAAGTTCGGTTTCCAGCGCATCGACGGAATCGACAATCGTCAGGTCAATCGGCTGGCCGATCTTTTCGGTCATGCGTTGAATACGCATCTGGTCAAACCTGTTGTCATCCAGAATGACCACCCTCAACGCACCGGGCACACCGCCCTTGCGAAATTCCGTATCGGTCATATCCAAATCGGATACGACAGTGTCATCTATCAGTTGCTTGGCCCCACCCACTTGAGTCTTTGATGGGATGATCATGCGGCCTTTGTGCTTATGATTTCGTTAATCGAGGCAGTAATTTTCATTACAATCCAAACCTTTCAATCCGGGCGACTGAAAGCGGAGACAAAACGTGCCCCCCGCGGCGCTGCGTTTTCCACATGAATCGTCCCGCCATGGCCGCTGCACAAGCGCCGCGCCGTGGCCAGCCCCACGCCACTGCCTGGCACTGCGGACCGGGCGGCCAGCTTTTCGAGGAAGCCGAATATTTTCTCGTGAAACTCCAAGGCGATACCCGCCCCGTCATCTTCGACCACCAAGCGGCTGCATCCACCGGTTTGCATGGTCGAGATACGGATATGCGGATCGGACCGATCATGATGGCGCAGCGCATTTTCGATTAGAATACGCAGAAGCGCTGCGAAATCCTGCGCCTCGACCGGCAGGACAGCCGTCTGAAAATCAAGATCAATTTGGACCCGATCCGGGATTTCCATGTCCTTGGTGAGCTGCGCCCAAGCGGCGGCGACATCGACCTCGCCTGCCGTGCGGGTGCCGCCGGCGCGGGCATAACTGTGCAAATCGATCATGTAGCGATCCAGCCGCAGCGCGTTTTCAGACAGCAGATCAAGGCTTTCGCGCGTCATTTCCGGCAGGTTCAGCCCCGCCTCGGCCATGTCTTCCTTGATCCAGTCGGGCAGGTCGCGCAGGGCGCGCACGCAGGCGCGCAAATCATGCAGCATCCGCCGGATTACAAGATCGGATTCGCCGGTCTCCATCTCACGCCCGCGCCTGTTCGGCCAAAATCGCCGCCACACGCTGCACATGGTCAACCATCAGCGGCTTGTTGATAAAATTTTTCACCACAGAGTATTGCGCTGCGCGTTCCTTGTCGCGCTTATCGATCGAGGTGGTCAGCATCACGATCACCGCCCGAGCATAGCTGTTGGCCCCATCATCGGCGAATGCGGCGTCCAGAAACTCGAACCCGTTCATCCGCGGCATGTTGATATCAAGGAAAATCACGTCGTAGGTCGGGCAATCGGGCTGCCGCAAATGCGCCAGCGCCTCGTCCGCATATTCGAACCCGGTGATGTCATCCACAAGGCCCGATCTTTTCAGAACCCTGCGGTAAATCATCTGGTCTACCCTCTCGTCATCAATGAGAAGGACATTCCCCAATCTCTCGCTCATGTTCGTTCCTCTTCTTCAGTGCGCAGCACGATGGAAAAGCTGGTGCCCTTGTCGGGTGTCGATGCCAGTTCTATCCGGCCGCCGTGGTTGGAGACGATGCGCTTGCACAGGGTCAGGCCAAGGCCGCTGCCCGCGTATTCTTCGCGGTTGTGCAAACGCTGGAACAGGCCGAAGACCCGTTCGTGATATTCAGGCCCGATGCCGATGCCGTTATCCAACACGACGATGCGCGCCTCACCGGGGGGCTGCCCCTGCGCAGCGCCACTTCGATCCGGGCCTGACGTTCGGTGCTGCGAAACTTGATCGCGTTGGACAGAAGGTTTTGAAAAAGCATCCGCAATTGCAGCGCGCTGCCCACGACGACCGGCAGATCCCGGATCACGATCTGCGCCCCGACCTTGTTGATATCTGCGCCCAGATCCTTGACGATGCCGCGGCACAGCTGGCCCAAGTCGACCGGGGCAGGCGCGATCTCTTCCTCTATGGTGCGGGAATATTCCAGCACATCCTCGGTCAGGCGACCCATGCGTTGCACCGTTTCGCGCGCTGAATCCAGCAAATCCAGCGCATCGGGGGACAGTTCGTCCTCATGATCCTCGCGCAGCGCATCCAGTAGCATCCAGATGGTGTTGGTCGGCGATTTCATGTCATGCGAGATGGAATAGGTGAATTCTGCCTGCTCGCAGCTGGCATCGACAAGGCGGGCATTGGTGCGGCGCAGATCCTCGGCCACGGCTTCGATCTGCCGTGTGCGCGCAATCACCTCGGCGTCCAGTGCATCGCGCTGACGGGCAAGTTCATTTGTGGCAAAGCGCAGATCCTGCTCGACCCGCTCGCGTTCGGCCATTTTCTGACGCAGCTTGACCAGCGAGGTGCGATAGCCCCGTTGGGCCATGTCGTAGATCGTCAGGAATTCCAGGTAGAAGGTTTCGAACCGCAAAAAGCTGGTCCGGTCCAGCGGCTGTTCGCCGTTCTGCCGGATCAACGTGCTGTAGTGAATCGCGCTGATA
Source organism: Rhodobacteraceae bacterium UBA3069 (assembly GCA_002366795.1). Classification (GTDB taxonomy): domain Bacteria; phylum Pseudomonadota; class Alphaproteobacteria; order Rhodobacterales; family Rhodobacteraceae; genus UBA3069. The sequence goes on from DFBX01000006.1 coordinate 22,045, forward strand.
TCGACCAAGGACAGACCGATGGACAGGGCATTGCGCCCGATGTCATAGGCCGCTTCCAGTGCCGCGCTGTTACCGGTCGCCGCAAAGGCGGTGACCTGTTCGGTGTATTGCGCGGCCAATTCCGCCTGAGCACCGCTATCTATATCCGGGTCGAACGAAGTCATGCGGGCCACTGCAGTTTCAGCGCCAGAACGATGGCGTCATCATCCGCACCGAGACTGTGCGGAATTTTGTGCCCTGGCGCCTTTTGTTACACCATGGGAAAGCGGTCTTCGAACATGATGGCGAGCTGACTTTTGACGGCATGCCACTCGCGCACCGAGCGCTTCCATTCGACTGAGGTAGCATTGAGAGCCAGGTAGATCAACTTTGCCGCCGCCTCGTCGCTGGGGAAGTGACCGCGGGTTCGGACGGCGCGGCGGATTTTCGAGTTCAGGGCTTCTATGGCATTCGTGGTGTAAATCAGCCGGCGCACCTCGGGCGGATCGTCGAGAAACGGGATCACCTCGTTCCAGGCCC
>DFBX01000028.1 GCA_002366795.1 Rhodobacteraceae bacterium UBA3069
CCCTTCCAGCCGTCGTAGGCAACAGAATCCCAACCCTCAGCCAGATACTGCTTATGCCAGCCCCGCACCGTGTCATCGTCGAGGAAAAGAACCTGCGCGACCTGCGCACACGACATCCCATCATCGAGCAACAACAGCGCATTGGCCCGACGGGCAATCCCGTGGTCTTCACGCTGACGCTTCACACAAGCCAGCAATTCGAGGCGGGCGGGAGAAGAGAGAAAACTCGGGCGGATCATGCATCGACCTGAATCTACTACGCCTAAATCGTCAAGCAGTTCTTCGGGTGTTCTCGGGTGTTCAAGGACTCGCAGTATACCACATTCATTAAGTGCTTGGATTTTACGTCATCACACCCATTTCGCAAGCGGTGGAAGGCTCATCAGAACCGCGTTGGCATCATGACCGGTTTCCAGCCCAAACTTGGTGCCGCGATCATAGACAAGGTTGTATTCCGTATAAAGCCCGCGGTGAATCAGCTGCGCATCCTTATCCGCATCGGTCCAGTTCTCTACGCGGCGCTTTTCGATCAGCGGCACAAAGGCGGGCAGAAAAGCGCGGCCCACATCCTGGATAAAGACGAAATCCGCCTCCCAATCGCCGGTGTTGTGATCGTCCAGAAAGATGCCGCCGACGCCGCGCGCACGGTGGCGGTGCGGGATATAGAAATACTCGTCCGCCCATGCCTTGAACCGCGGGTAATAGGACGGGTCATGCTTGTCGCAATACGCCTTTTGGGTGGCGTGGAAATGCGCCGTATCCTCGGGGTATTCGATGCAAGGGTTCAGGTCGGACCCGCCGCCGAACCACCATGCGTGTGGCGTCCAGAACATGCGGGTGTTCATGTGAACGGCAGGGCAATGCGGATTTTGCATATGCGCCACAAGGCTGATGCCACTGGCCCAGAACCGCGGGTCACTGTCCATGCCGGCCACGCCGCGTGCGGCCATGGCCTTTTGCGCGCGCTCGCCCAACTGGCCATATACGGTCGAAACATTGACCCCCACCTTTTCAAAGACGCGGCCGCCGCGCATCACGCTCATCAACCCGCCGCCCGCGTCACCGCCATCTTCGGCCTGCCGCTTGGTTTCCGTCACTTCGAACCGGCCCGGCGCGGCATCGGACAGCGGGCCGGTGTCATGGCTGTCTTCCAATGCTTCAAAGGCGGTCACGATCTCGTCGCGCAGGGTGCGGAACCATGCGCTTGCGCGGGTTTTCTGGGATTCGAATTTGTTGGTCATCGGGGTCTCCGTCATGCTTGGGAAGGGGTCTAACAGGCGCGCAGTCGCGGCGCAAAGGGCCGCGATGCCGCGCCCTGACATCTTGATAATGGAATATGACACCCTAACTATTTTGAAACTTGGACACAGAGCAGAGCAATACATGACCCCGATCGTCACCCCCTTTTGGGACAAGACCACAGGCAGCTGGCAATACGTGGTATATGATCCGGCCACGATGAAAGGCGCGATCATCGACCCGGTGCTGGATTTCGATGCAAAGGCGGGGGCGATCAGCACCGATTCCGCCCGCGCCCTGCTGGAATTCGTTCTGGCCGAAGGGATCAAGGTGGAATGGATCCTCGACACGCACCCCCACGCCGACCACTTTTCCGCCGCGCAGTGGCTGTCGGATCAGCTTGGCGGCGTCAAGCGCGGCATAGGCGAGAAAGTGACCGGCGTGCAGCGCCTTTGGGCCAAGATTTACAACACCCCCGACCTGCCCGTGGACGGCCAACAGTGGGACCATCTGTTTGCCGATGACGAGACGTTCAAGATCGGTGAAATGCCGGTGCGGGTGATCTTTTCCCCCGGTCACACGCTGGCCTCGGTCAGCTATCTGATCGGGGATGCGTGCTTTGTGCATGATACGTTCATGATGCCCGATGTCGGAACGTCGCGCGCGGATTTTCCGGGCGGATCGTCCGCCGATCTGTATGACACGCTGATGCGGATTCTGGCCCTGCCGGATGACACGCGGCTATATGTGGGCCACGACTATGCCGACGGGCGAGAGGCGCAATGCATGGCCACCGTCGCCGAGCAACGAAGCAATAACAAGCACTTGCATGATGGGCCGGACAAAGAGACCTATCAAGAACGGCGTGACGGGCGCGATGCGACGCTGCCCCTGCCCAACCTGATGTTGGCGGCCTTGCAGGTGAATATCCGCGGCGGGTGCCCCCCGCGCCCGAAGACAACGGCCGCAGCTACCTGAAGGTTCCGCTGGATTATTTCGAACCGCGCTAGCCGCTGGCGGGCCTAGTGGGCCGGCGCGTGAACCGGATCGATCAGGGTGCGCCCGCCATCCACCGGAATGATCTGGCCAGTGACAAAGCCCGAGGCGGGCGCGCATAGATATTGCACCGTTTCCGCCACTTCCGAGGCAGAGGCGATGCGCCCCATCGGGGTGTGCGCCTCGATCTCCTTGCGGAAATCGGGATTGTCTTTCAGCACGTCCTGAAGGCTGGAGGACATGACCGACCCGCAGGCCACGGCATTGACCCGGATCGCGTGCGGCGCAAGCGCCACGGCAAGCGAGCGGGTCATCTGGTCAAGCGCCGCTGTGGCGATGGAATAGCCCATCAGCCCCTCCACCGTGCGCCTCGCCGCGATCGAGCTTAGGTTCACAATGGCCCCCGCGTTGCCGCGCCCATTGCCGCTTTCGTTCTTTTCAGCCTGCTTGATCATGCGTTTCGCAACCAGCTGCGACAGCCGCAAAGAGGTCATCATGTTCTGCTGGATCATCTGGTCCACCCCGTCGTCCTCGGGGTTCAGCGGGTCCGACAGGACGATCTGGCGCGAGGCGTTCACAAGGATATCCACCTGGTCGAAAGCATCCAGCGTGGCGGATAAAAGGTTCGCCAGCGTCAGCTTTTCACGCAGGTCACCGGCGAAATACCGGAAATTCCGCTCGTCATCGTTTTCGCCAAGCTCGTGCTGCAACCGCCCTTCGTCCATGTCGGCAAAGATGACATTCGCGCCGCGATCCACGAAATGGCGACCGATGGCCAGCCCGATCCCGTTGGCTGCACCCGTCACGATGGCGGTCTTGCCGGAAATGGAAAACGACATTGGGAAATCTCCAGAGTGATTCTGAGGGCCGAGCCTAGTGGATGCTAACGCCGCTTGCGAGACGGGCGTGAGGCCGCGACCAGTTTGAACCGGTTGTCGCCGCCGAACTCTTCGACATGGGCGAAATGTTGGGCAAGCGCCGCCTCGTAGGGCAGGTGCCGGTTGGCAACCATCCAAAGCCGGCCATGCTGGGCAAGGTTGGCAGCCGCGTTGGCGATGAAGGCACGGCCAAGTTCGGGTTCAGCGGCGCGACCATTGTGAAAGGGCGGGTTCATGATCACGCCGTCAAGCGCGCCATCGGCCTTCCATGTCGTGGCATCGGCCCAGTGGAATTGCGCGCGCGGGTCGGTCACGTTGATCCGGGCGCAGGTCAGCGCGGCGTGGTCCGCCTCGACCAAATGCAGGGTCTTCACGCTATCGCGGGCAAGGATGCTGCGCGCCAGATATCCCCAGCCCGCGCCGAAATCGGCCAGTTTCGCACCCAGTTTTTCGGGCAACGCCTCGGCCAGAAGGGCAGAAGCGGGATCGACCCCGTCGGCGGAAAAAACCCCCGGCAGAGTGACGAACCCGCCATCAACCTCGCGCGGGGTATCCGGCAGCGCCCAATCGGCGACATCCGCATTGCGCAGCACGAACAGCTTGCCATGGGCCTTGTTCACGGGGCCGGACACCTCGCCCCTGCCGCGCGCGGCTTTCAGAAGGGAATCGATGCCGTCGGTCTTGGCCCCGTCCACGACAACGACCGGCGCAATGGCCGCCGCCTGCGCGATCAGCCCGCGCGCCAGTTCCTTGGAGCGGGGCAGGATCACCACGGCCAAGTCGGCTTCTTCGGGCAGATCCGGCCCGGCGATCAGGCTAAGGGCAGTCAGCGCGTCCACGTCGGGGCGTTGCCCGGTGACAACCTGCACGGCCCCGCCGAGATCGGACAGGTCATCATCCGCACGCGCGCCCAAAACGACGATGCGGTCGGGCAGGTCGAACAGGCGCCCATCAAGCGCCAGAGAGATACGGGGATGGCTCATATGCGAGGGTTATTCCCGTTCCATCGTGCATTGCAAGGGGTGTTGGTGCTGACGCGCCCGATCCATCACCTGCGTCACCTTGGTTTCGGCGATCTCGTGGCTGAACACGCCAACCACGGCCAAACCCTTTTTATGCACGGTCAGCATGATCTCGAACGCCTGCGCGTGGTTCATGCCAAAGAAGCGTTCCAACACATGCACGACGAATTCCATCGGCGTGTAATCGTCGTTCAGCAGCATCACTTTATATAGCGGCGGGCGTTTGGTGCGCGGCTTCACTTCGACAATGACCGCGCCATCGCCTTCGTCGTCCTTGTCGGACATCATCACGATTGGTCTCATATGGTCCGGGTTCCGATGGTTGTGGTTTCGCGCCATGCGCTGTCTATATAACCTTTGAGCGCCGATGGAAAAGAGGGAGCGGGCCAGTTCGCCCCTTATCAAAGGACATCATGGTTAAGAATCTTACTACAATCGCCTTCGATGCAGACGATACACTGTGGCAGAACGAGCGTTTTTTCCGCCTGACACAGGACCGTTTTGCCGACCTGCTGAAGGATCACACGGATCCCGACCACCTGCTGGACCGCCTGCTGGAGGCCGAGCGCCGCAACATCGGTCACTATGGATTCGGCATCAAGGGGTTCGTTCTGTCGATGATCGAAACCGCGATCGAAGTGACAGAGCAGCGCGTGCCTGCCTCGGTCATCGCGGAATTGATCGCGGCGGGGCAGGACATGCTGGGCCACCCCATCGAACTGCTGCCCCATGCCCGCGAAGCCGTCGCAGCGGTGTCGAATTCGCACCACGTTCTGCTGATCACCAAGGGCGACCTGCTGGACCAGGAACGCAAGCTGGCACAATCGGGGCTGGGGGAATTGTTCGACGATGTGCAGATCGTATCGGCCAAGACCCGCCCCGTTTACGAGGGCATCTTTTCCCCCACCGGCGGCGCGGAACGGGCGATGATGGTGGGCAATTCCATGAAGTCGGATGTGGTGCCCATGGTCGAGGCTGGCGGCTGGGGCGTCTTCATACCCCACGGGCTGACATGGGCGCTGGAAGAGGCCGCGGCCCCCGTCGGATCGGACAGGTTCCATGAATTGGCCGATCTGGGCACCCTGCCCGATCTGGTGGCGAATATCGGCTGAACCACGGCACGCGGGGCAAAAAATTCTTTGCCACATTCCTGCCACAATCGCCTCTATTGGGGCGCGGATGGCCCGCGCCCCCCACATCTAGCGCAACACTTTCGGGACGCCTTCAAAGGCTTGAAAATCCATACTTTATCGGGGGCGGGTCTTATGTTAGCCTTATTGCAAATAAAGTGACCGACCGGGAAAACCCGGCGGCTTGAGGCAGAAAAGGCAGTGATCTCGTGAAGGTTCGGCACAGGCAGCCGGCCCGCTTAGGGCTATTCGTTCTCGCAGCAATCTGGATGTTGGTGGTCGTGCCATTGACCGCCGTGGCCGCGCCCTATGCGGCGATGGTGGTGGATGCGCGCACCGGCGAGGTGCTGCATTCGCACAACGCCGACACGCGGCTGCACCCGGCCTCCTTGACCAAGATGATGACGCTTTACATCGCCTTCCAGGCGGTGGAACGGGGCGAGATCAGCCTGGACACACGCGTCAAGATATCGGCCAAGGCCGCAGCTATGCCCGCGTCGAAACTGGGGCTGAAGGTAGGGCAGCGCGTCAAGCTGCGTTACCTGATCCGCTCTGCCGCCGTGAAATCCGCCAATGATTCCGCCACCGCGATTGGCGAGGCGATCTCGGGCTCGGAAGCGGCCTTTGCACGCCGGATGAACCGCACCGCCAAGGCGATGGGGATGACTCGCACCACCTTCAAGAACATGAACGGGCTGACCGCAAGCGGCCACCTGTCCACCGCCCATGACATGACCATCCTCGGGCGGCACATGATCTATGACTATCCGCAATATTATAACCTGTTCTCGCGCCGTTCGACCGATGTCGGCGGGCGCACGGTGTATAACACAAACCGCCGCCTGCTGGGCAATTACAAGGGCGCGGACGGGATCAAGACCGGCTACACCCGCGCGGCAGGGTTCAACCTTGTCGCCTCGGCCGAGCGTGGCAACGAGCGCGTGATCGCCACGGTGTTCGGCGGGCGCTCCTCCGCCTCGCGCAATGCGAAGGTGGCCGAATTGCTGGACCTCGGGTTCCGCCGTGCGCCGTCGCGTGCGCGCACCAACAAACCGGACGTTCCGGCACCGCAACTGGTGGCGCGCGGCAATTCCTCGGACGGGGGGGCGAGTACGCCCGGATCGCGCACTGCTGGCAAAACCATCCGCCTGAGCGGCGCCGTCAAAAAGTCGCTGCGCCCCAAGGCGCGCCCGATGGCAGAGCCGGCCACCCCGCAACCCGTCATCGTCGCCGCGCTTCAGGATGACATCGCGAACGCATTGAAAGAGGCGCAGGCCGCCCCTGCCCCGGTTGCCAAAGATGTCGTGGCCGCGGCCCCTGTCGCCACGGTTGCCGTACCCAGGGTGAGCCCCAAGGCCCGACCCAAGGATCTTGTGCTGGCGTCCGTGCAGACCAGACAGGCGCAACCGCGCGTGAAAGAGCAACAGGTCGTCACCCGTGTCTCGACCTCGGGCGGGCGGCACTGGGGCATCAACGTCGGCCGCTATACCTCGCGCTACAAGGCCGAGAGAGTGCTGTTGAAAACCGCGCTGAACGAGATGGACACGCTGGACGGATCGCTGCGTCGCGTGGTCAAGCGCAAGACAGGGTTTGACGCGAATTTCATGGGGCTCAGCCGCGAAACCGCCGACCTGGCCTGCCGCCGCCTGCAGGCACGCAAGGTGACCTGCTTCATGATCGGGCCAAGCTGATTTTCCATATAACCCAAGGGCATCGCCCGAAGGAAAAAGCCAAAGCGCCGCCCCATGAAGAGGCGGCGCTTTGGCGTCCGGCTGCGCCGGAGGCGCGCACCGTCAGGCTTCAATCTACCTTGGGGTGATCATCGTAATCGGAATTGAGGATCCGCTGGCTGTTGCCTTCGGGGTCATCATATTGGTCCGATCTGACCGTATAAATGAAAGCCAGCAAACCTACACCGCCCATGACAAGCGAAATCGGAATCAGGTAGGACAGGACTTCCATAGCAGGGTTACCTCAAGCGCAAAGCGTTCAGGGATACAGTAATCGACGAGGCCGACATGGCCAAGGCCGCAACCAGCGGTGTCGCCAGACCGGCCATCGCCAGCGGCACGGCGATCAGGTTATAAACCGTGGCAATGCGGAAATTTTCACGAATACGCCAAATTGCAGAGCGACCAGTGGCAAGTGCATCAGCGATGGGGGCCAGATCGCCGCCCAAAAGCACGATATCAGATGCAACCCGCGCCGCATCCAATGCAGAAGCAGGAGAGATCGACACATCCGCGCCAGCCAGTGCTGCCGTATCGTTCAATCCGTCACCGACCATCAGTACCTTTTGTCCTGCCTCTTGCAGGGCGGTGATGCGGGCGGCCTTGTCTTCGGGCAATGCCTCGGCCAGCCACTGGGTGATGCCCAAACGGTTTGCCAAGGCTTCAACGGCACGGGTTGTGTCGCCGGACATCAGGATCACATCCTTGCCCGCCGCTTGCAGTTCGGCCACGGCCTGTTCGGCGCCATCACGCAGCCGGTCGGTAAAGGTGAAACTTTGCGGCGCGTCGCCCTCTATTCCAAGCCAGGCAGCGGTTTCCGCGCCCGGTTTCGCCCCGACCCATGCTGCGCGGCCAAGGCGCACGCGGCGCCCCTGCCACTGTGCCTCAGTCCCGTAACCGGGCACCTCGGTCAGGTCGGTCAGCGTGGCGGGGGCGATACCCTGCGCCTTCAATGCAGATGTCAGCGAAACGGACAGTGGGTGGGCAGAGCCCTGTGCAAGCGCCAAGGCAATCCCCAGATCGCGGCTGCCGAAACCGTCCAGCGTGACCAGTTCGGGCGTGCCTGCCGTCAACGTCCCGGTTTTGTCGAAAACCACGGTTTCGACCTGCGCCAGACGTTCCAATGCCGTGGGATGCTTGATCAGCAGCCCTTTCTTGAACAGCCGCCCCGAGGCTGCCGTGGTCACCGCGGGAACGGCCAGACCAAGCGCACAGGGGCAGGTGATGATCAGAACGGCGGCGGCGATGTTCAGCGAAATCCGCACATCCCACGAGTAAAGATACCAGCCGATGAAACTGAGCGCGGACAGAATATGCACCCCTGGTGCGTAAAGCTGCGCCGCCTTGTCAGCCAGCGAGGTATAACGCGAGCGGCCCGATTCAGCGATCGCAACCAAGTCGGCCATGCGGTGCAGCGAGGTATCCTTGCCCACGGCGGTCGCGCAGATGGTCAGGGGACCGGTCAGGTTGACCTCGCCCGCCGAAACGCCCTGCCCCGGCATGGCTTGGATCGGCAGGGTTTCCCCCGTCAGCAGTGAACGGTCGATTTCCGACATGCCCTCGGTGATCTCACCATCCACCGGCATCCGGCCACCGGGGCGCACCCGCACCAGATCGCCGATGCGCAGTTCGGACACGGGCAGCTGCACCTCTTCGCCGTCACGCAGGACAAAGGCGCGGGGCACTTCCAAAGCGGCCAGTTCCTCGGCTGCGGAGCGGGCAATGGCGCGGGTGCGATAATCAAGATAGCGCCCCGCCAAAAGGAAAAAGGTCAGCGCAAGCGCCGCGTCGAAATAGGCGTGATGCCCAGACAGCGAGGTTTCCCAAAGCGAGGTCACAAGCGCCAGGACGATGGCCAGCACGATCGGCACATCCATGTTCAAACGGCGGTGTTTCAGCGCGCTCCACGCGTTGCGGAAAAACGGCTGGCCGGAAAAGGCGATGGTCGGCAGGGTGATCGCCGCCGAAATCCAGTGGAACATATCGCGCGTCGCATCTGCCGCGCCGGACCAGACCGACACCGACAAAAGCATTACATTCATCGAGGCAAATCCAGCCACGGCCAGCCGCATCAACAGATCGCGCCCCGCCTTGTCGGTCTGGGTTGCGCTGAGCGTGCCTGCATCCAATTCATGCGATTCATACCCGATGCGCGACAGCACAGCGATCAGCGCTTCGGGCATGACATCCGGCTCAGCCTCGACCGTGGCACGTTTCAGGGTCAGGTTCACGCGGGCGGATTTGACCCCCTGCGCGGCCTCTAGCGCGCGTTCGACCGTGGAAATACAGGCGCCGCAATGCACCCCCGGCACGGAAAGCGCGATCTGCGCATCCTTTTGCGCCGCACGTTCTGCCATCGCCTCTGCCGCAGGGGCAGCGGCGCAGGCCGGGCAGGCTGAGATATTGGGGCGCGACAAAGCGGTCATGGCCGAAATTCCCTAGCGGATCGTCAGCGGATCACATGCACGTCAAGGCGCTGCTCGAACGGGACCCCATCCAGCGATTGCGTCTTGAGCCGCAAGATCCACTTGCCCGCGCCAAGCGCAGCCGGAGCGGAATAGGATTTGCCGTCGAACACGAATTCGGGCGTGATGTCATTCTTGGCCTCGGTCGGGCGGCCCACCGTCGCGTCGATCTTGCCGACCTGCACGGCGCGGCCGGCATCATCGGTGATCACTAGGCGAAGCATGCCCTTCTCGGCCTCGACCGCGACGGCCCAACCCAATGCCTGCTGCGCGGCGCGGCGGTCGTCGAAGCTTTGGCTGGCGATATAACCGTTGCGGACCTCAAGCCCCGGAAATGTGGTAATCGCCTTGGTCGCCATCACCACGTTCACCGTGATGATGACACCGAAGGCCACCGCGAACCCGGCAAACACATGCCAGCCCTTGATGCGGAATTGCTGCTTTTCTGCCATCATCAATTCGCCCGTCCGTTAAAGATGGTGTCTTCGTATGCGCGGTCACCGTTGGAAAGGTCTTCGACCCAGATACGAATGTCTACACGTTCACCGTTCGCAGGATCCGACCCCGGAGGCGCCATCACGTAGACCTTTTGCAGTTTCATCGTGTCCGCAGGCACCGTGACACTGTCATAGATCGTGCCCTCAAGGCTGACGCGCAGGGTCGAATCGCCACTTACCGAAATGCGGAAGGGCCGTTCCTCGCCATGCTTGTTGCGCAAGCGCACATCATAGGTGTTGCGGATCGTGCCATCGGACATGGTGACAAAGGTCGGGTTGCGGACCGGGGCGACCGTCAGGTCGATATTGGGCCGGATGAACAGCGCCACGACCAGTGCCACGCCCACCAACGACCACAGCATGGTATAAAGAATGGTGCGGGGGCGGAAGACGTGTTTCCACACTGACTTCGGCGGCAGACCGGAACGCTCGCGCGCCTCGTCGGTCAGCGCCATGTAATCGATCAGGCCCCGCGGCTTGCCGATCTTGTCCATGATCTCGTCGCAGGCATCGATGCACAGGGCGCAAGTGATGCACTCCAACTGCTGACCATCACGAATGTCGATCCCCATGGGGCAGACGTTGACGCAGGCCATGCAGTCGATGCAATCGCCCATCTCGGCGGCATCATCGGATTTACGGTGCTTGCCGCGCGGCTCTCCGCGCCATTCACGGTAACCGACGACAAGGCTGTCCTCGTCCAGCATGGCGGCTTGGATACGGGGCCAAGGGCAAGCATAGATGCAAATCTGTTCACGGGCGAAACCACCGAAGATAAAGGTGGTCAGGGTCAGCACAAGGATCGTGGTATAGGCTACGGGGTGCGCCTGCCCGGTGAACAGGTTGCCCAAAAGCGTCGGCGCATCAGTGAAATAGAATACCCACGCCCCGCCCGTCGCGACCGAGATCAGCAACCACGAAACCCATTTCGTCAGCCGCAGACGCGCCTTGCTGAAATCCATTTTTTTCTGGCGGTGCAAGCGCAGGCGCGCGTTGCGGTCGCCCTCGATCCAGCGCTCCACAAGGATGAAAAGGTCGGTCCAGACGGTCTGTGGGCAAGTATAGCCGCACCAGACCCGGCCAAGGGCCGAGGTGAACAGGAACAGGCCAAGCCCTGCCATCACCAGAAGACCGGCGATAAAGTAAAACTCGTGTGGCCAGATCTCGATCCAGAAGAAGAAGAAGCGGCGACTTCCCAGATCGACCAGCACCGCCTGATCGGGCAGCGACGGGCCGCGATCCCAACGAATCCAAGGAGTTACGTAGTAGATACCAAGGGTGACGATCATGATCACCCATTTCAGGTTCCGGAATGTGCCCTTCACCCGCTTGGGAAAGATAGGCTCGCGCGCGGCATAAAGGGCTTCAGGTTGGGACTCGGACAAGGAATTCGCTCCGATAAGGCTATGTGTTCAGGGTTCTTTTTTCAGGATGGGCGGCAAAGAACCTTGACCTGCATCAAATTCTGAATCTTTGGCGCATCTATTCTACAGACGCCTGCACCCTGCTCTTTGCTTCGCGGCGCAGCCATTGGACAAAATCACGCACCGCGGGGCGCTGCACGCCGGGGCGCGTCACCAGGTAATACCCCTTGGTCTGGCTGTCCTCGAACAAAAGGCGCAGACGGCCCGCGGCGATGTCCGCCTCGACAAAGACCTTGGCCGTGATCGCAACGCCCTGGCCTTGCCGCGCGGCCTCCAGCATCAGGTTCCCCGGCAGGGCCGTGATGCCGCGCGCCGGGTCATGCTCCAACCCGAAACGGGCGAACCAATCGGTGGATTCGTTGGTTCCAAGTTCCTGAAACCACTGGAAATTTCGCAGATCGGCGGGGCCATCGACCCGCGTATCGCTCACCAATTCAGTCGCGGCCACCACGATGATCGGGGACCGCACAAGCAGTTCCGCATCGACCCCGGGCCATTCCCCCGTACCATAGCGCAGCGCCACGTCCAGCCGGCCCGGCACCAGCTGTTTGACCGCAGCCGACGGGTCGATCATCAAGCCGATTTGCGGATGGGCCGCGCGAAAGGACGCAAGCCGCGGCATCAACCAGGCCGAGGCGAAGCTGGGCGTGGCCGACACCTGCAAGGGCCGGTCGGCATCACGGCCGGTCAGTTCCTCGATCGCGCGGGCGATGGCGCCGAACCCGTCCTCCAACGCGGTGGCAAGGCGTTGCCCTTCGGCCGTCAAGGCCGGGGTGCGGCCCGAACGGTCCAGCAAGGACAGTCCGAGCCGCTCCTCAAGCCCCCGCAATTGCTGGCTGATCGCCGCATGGCTGACATTCAACTTGTCGCCAGCCGCGACCATGGTGCCCGCCTCTGCCAAGGCAGAAAAGGCGCGCAACGCGGTCAGCGGGGGCATGTTCAACCAATCCACGATTGTAATCCTATCTTACACATCAAGAATATTCCTGAATCGCACCATGGCAGGGTTTCCCCCATGCTCAAGCCATCAAAAGCCCAATCAGGAGACCCCGACACGGCCAGAAATATACCCCTATCCCTCGAAAACC
>DFBX01000008.1 GCA_002366795.1 Rhodobacteraceae bacterium UBA3069
CCTGCGCGACCTGCGCACACGACATCCCATCATCGAGCAACAACAGCGCATTCGCCCGACGGGCAATCCCGTGGTCTTCACGCTGACGCTTCACACAAGCCAGCAATTCGAGGCGGGCGGGAGAAGAGAGAAAACTCGGGCGGATCATGCATCGACCTGAATCTACTACGCCTAAATCGTCAAGCAGTTCTTCGGGTGTTCTCGGGTGTTCAAGGACTCGCAGTATAATATAAAAAAACTTAGCGCCTATTCCGCCAGTCATCACGTAACACAGGGTGGTTCAATCGTTGGCTTACAAATCGGCGTGAACACAGGTGTTTTGTAAAACCCCGCATCGAGGCGCGGATTTGTCTCATGCCAAGGCGACCCGAACAGAACGCAAAGGGGCCTTGGAACGACACATGAAGACAAACCTTGAAAGGACTACAAAATGAAAACCGCAATCTTCTCCGCTATCGCTGCAACCCTGATTGCCGGTGGCGCATCCGCCATGGGTTCGGATGTCACCCCGAACGACAGCACCTTTTCGGGCCGTGACTATGTTGAACAGCGCGCCCAAGGCCCGAGCGTCGTCAAAGGCTCTGAAGTCTCGATGAACGCTGCTACTTACCTGACGGGGCGCGACAAGGTTCAGGTGCAAGGCGCGGATGTGACCGCCTACCTGTTCGACGAAGCCAAAGGTGATACCGACAACAGCCCGCGGTAACCCCGCAGAACTTGGCCGCCGCTCCGGCAATTCGCCGGGGCGGGGCAGGCCGAAAGGAGGAAGGATATGACTTTCTTGAAAACATCAACGATCCTCGCTGCCGTTCTGATGGCGGGGTCCGCCCATGCCTATCCCGGCCCGATCGAGGTGCCGGCAGACAGGCATCCGGCATCCAGTTCGCAGTCAGAGCCGCAAATACGCGGACTAAGCGCGGTCCAACGACCCGTGCTGCGTAACTTGGCCGAAATGCCGATCCATGACATGCTGCCGCTACGCTGGAACGGGCCTGCCACTTTCGGGCAGCAAGGGCCGGGCAGGCCGCTGCTGACCCATTAAATCAAAGCCCACTCACGAAAAAAGGCGCCCCTGACAAAGGGGGCGCCTTTCGCATGTCATGGCGGGGCGGATCAGGCCAGATGGTCGATCTTCTGGATATACTGGGCGATCTTGCCCACCTCTTTCAGCCAGCTTTCCACCAGCTTGGGGTCTTTCGGCGCGGCGCTGACGCCGACCGGAATGGCGCGCGCCAGAACCGTTTCCACGGCCAGCGACACGGGCACCGACACCAGCTGCGCCATCGCTGTGCCGCGCGCATCGCCATGGGCGTCTATCACGTAGGACTGGTTCCAGACGGTTTTCCCATCCTTTTCGGCCTTCAGCGCGACGCAGAGCACCACGCGGTCCGGCTCTCCCTCGTCATAGGCGTTGTCGCGCCAGAACCGGTCGGACATCTCGGACAGGCGCGCCTCGCCTGCGTCGCCTTCCAGCGTTTCGATTTCGCGGAAGATCGGCGTCCATGCTTCGGTCCAGCCGTTCAGGCGCAGGGTGCCGCGCACGAATTCCTTGACCTGCCATTCGGGGGCAAAATCGTATTGCGCCATGAAGGGGATCGAGTCGCGGTTTGGATATACCTCGAACGTCTCGGGTGTGGGCAGGGGCGCGTCATAGGTGCTGATCGCATCCCACGGGCGGTTCACGTTCAACTCCACATAGTCGCGGATAGAGCGCGAGGGCGAGCGCAGGGCGCGCAGCACGCCAAGGGGCGACCAGCTGAATTTATAGCGGAACGCATTGGCATGTTTCGGCACGCCGCCGCAGTAGGAAATGAACGAAATGTGGTTGTCCGGCGCATAGGCATCTGACGCGCGATAGGCATCCACCAATGCGTGGGCCATCAGGTGATCGATGCCGGGGTCCAGCCCGACCTCGTTCACAAAGCAAAGCCCCTTTTCTTTTGCCGCATCGTCCAGCGCATGCATTTCCGGCGCGATATAGGACGAGGACACGAAATGCGCATCCTTCTCAAGGCACAGCTTTGCCAGCGGCACATGCATGTCGGCGGGCAGCATGGATACCACCACATCGCCGGGCTGCACGGCTTCGGCCAGCGCCTCGGGGGTGAAGGCGCGGATGTCGTCGGTCAGATCGCCCACCGCATCTTTCGCCTTGTCCAGCGATCGGTTCCAGACCGCGACGGGATGGCCCGCTTCGATCAGCCTGCGCAGGCCGGGGATGGCCGAAAGGCCGGTGCCGCACCAATGGATTGTCATGATTTTTCCTTTCCTGTTGGGCGCTTAAACCTGCGCGATATGTTCATCAAAAATGGCCTTCGCCCGGCCCCAGACACCCGCGTCCAGATCGGTCAGCGTGGTCAGGGAGGGCAGCAATTGCGCCGCGTAATCATGGCTGCTTTCGACCGGCAGCATCGAGGGCAGGTTGTCGATCGCGGTCACGTCCAGCACCGGATCGTCATGCACGCGCAGGGCGGGTTCGTCCCATGTGGTCGTCCGGTCATATACCTTGATCGGTGAATAGTCCGAGGTCGGATCGCAGGCGATATCGCCGATCACCGTCAGCTTGCGCGGGTCCGTCTTGGCCGATGCGGGCACGAAAACGGGGCAATCGGGATTTGCCAGGATGCAGTTCAGCAACACCTCGTGTTCCAGTACTTCGGGGAAGGGGCCGCCGGATGCGGTTTCGGCCATGTCCCACTTGGTGACCTGCACGCCCATCGCTTTGCACAGGTCGGATGCGCCGCTGCCGACACGGCCCAGGGCACCGATGATGATGGCGCGGGGGGCGCCGGTTGCCTTCAATTCATCCGACAATTCCGCAGTCAGCGCATCCTTGCCGCCATACACGCCCACCGGGCCGCAAATGCCGCCCTGCTGCTGCGCGGTCCAGCATTTCAGGGCCACGGCGGCCCCCGCGTAGCCCGCCCAGTATCCGAACGCGGCAACGCGGCGACCGTTTTCATCCAGCAGGTATTCCAGATCGTAAAGCGTGCCGCTGCCGGCCTTGAACCGTTTCAACAGGTCTTGCCCTGCGGGCTGGCCCTTGTATGCGTGGCCGAACATGATGTGGCGATGCGGCAGGGGCGTGCCATCTTCGGGCAGTTCCTTCAGGCCGAAAATGATCGCGTCGTGCGGCGCATCGCGCCAGGTGTTTTCCGGTGCGATTTCGGCCCCTGCCTCGCGGTATCCGTCAATCGGGATGGCGCGGGTGCTGCTTTCCTCGACCGTGACGCGCAGCCCTGCATCCAGCAGCGCGCGCACGCCATCAGGGGTCAGCCCCACGCGGTCTTCGTTCGGGCGCTGTTCAGCGCGGACCCAAAGATGTGTCATGTTCGGCCTTTCGTATTCCGGCATTCGTCGCGGCGGAGCCTAGACGAGGCATTCAGCCCCTAAAAGGGCAGATTACAGATGCGTTTGCGCGAAATGCCGGTCCGGCTGGTCCAGATGCGGCACTACATTGAATTGCATCATCCCCATGTGCGGGCCAAGCCGGTGTAGTCGGTGGACCGAACTGTTCATGATTGACAGGCAGGTGATGGCGGTGTTGGTGATGTCCATCCCCATCACCTGCCGCAACACCATGGCGATCAGCCCGCCGGACGTGACCACCAGCGCGGAACCGCGGCCCTGTGCGATTTCGTCCACTACATCGCGCACACGGGTTTCGAACGCGGCGAAGGGCTCTGGCGGCTCTTGCAGCCGGTCCTCTTGCCACAGGGCCAGAAGCTGCGGGAAATGGGTGACGAAATCCTCGCGGTTTTGCGGCATGGCCAAGCCGTGCTGCGCCTCGGCGGCAGAGGCAAGGGCGAAGAATTCCAGCTCGTTCAGGCGGGCATCGCGGATGGGCTGCACCCGCGCCACGTCACCCATAGAGGCAGCGGTTTCCACGTGGCGGCGCAGGGTGCCCGTATAGACCCGTTCGAAACTCTGGCCCGAGTGGCGCATATGCGCGCCCAGCCATTCGGCCTGTTGATGGCCAAGCGGCGACAGCTTGTCATAGTTTTCCTCGTCACGGGCTTCGGTATTGGCCTGGCCGTGACGGACAAGGGTGATGGTGGACATGCTGGTGGGCCTTCGGTGGTTTGGACGCTCAAGGGATAGGGCGGCCAAGCGGCAGGGGCAACCAGTCAGGTCAGAAGAAACAGCGCGGCGACCGGAAACGCCGAAAGCACCCAGAACACGAATGCGCGCAATTGCGCGTTCCGCGAAAAATCGGCGGCAAAATTCGGCGCGATCTTGTCGCCCAGCCGCGCAAGCAGCTTTGCAACGCCGGGGATCAGCATGATCGGTACGGAAAGGAACAGCAGCCCGGCCCGCACGATCGAGGCAAAAACAAGGGTCACGGTAAGCGTGATGACAAGGGTGTCCGTTGTCACGTCGTCATCGAAACTGGACAGGACGATGAGCCAGACGATCAGAAGCAGCCCGATTTTCATGGCTGGCCATGGGCGCTTTTCCATGTCGAAGCTGCTTGTCCCCTTGGATGGGCGACTGGCCGAAAAACAATGCACAACACGTTGAAACAATGACGAAAAGGCAAAGCGGCGCGACAGGCCCACGCCATCGGTGGACCATTGGAAATGGTCCTCCAGCAGGGCGGCAAGACGTGGGTCCATCGGGGTTGAATAGTCGGGTATGTTTTCCGCGATGGTGTTGAATGCCATCCGCTCGGCCCGGCGCTTTATGGGCAGGTCGGCGGCGATCTGGCGCTGCATGAGCTGATCCAGCGCAGCGATATCCGTCGGCCAGACCAGCACCGCCTCCAGCCGTTTGAAGAATGCCTGTTCCGCCGCCCATGGATCGGTTTCGTAAAGCGCGTCCAGATATTCGGAACTGGTGCCCCATGGCTTGGCCGCGGGTTTGGGTCTTGGCTGCGGCTTTGGCACAGGTGGCTTGTTCGCCCAGGGTTCGGGGCTGGGCGGTTTCGACTGTTCCGGCGTCTTTTCCGGCATGGGCGGTGAAGGCGACGGAAAGGTTTGTTCTGCTTGTGCGGGTTGCCCGCCGCCTTGGACCGTGCTGTCCGGTTTCGGTTCGTGGCGCCGTGCGGGGGCACGGGGTTCCGGGTCCGGCAGGGGGCGGGCCTTGTCACCCATCAAAGCGGCCATGCCCGGCTGCTGACGTGGCTTGCCCTCGCGCGCCTTGGCGCGGATCTTGGCCGCGGCAAAGGCTTGTTGCAAGGGTTGGAACTGTTCGGGATCGTTATGGTCGATCTCTTTCAGCCGCCGCGCATAGGCGCTTTTCACTTCGCGCAGCGTCGCCTTGCTGTCCAGCCCGAGGGTGGACTACGGCCAGCCCAAACCGTTAGCTGACATAGAAATCGTCCAGCCGATCCAGAACCTCGGTGATCTCGCCGCGTTCCTTGGCGATCTCGGTATTATCTTGCCGCGCCAGTGCCGCCTCGAAACGCATCAGCAGGTTTGACAGCGCATGCCTGTCATCGCCCGAAGCCATTTCGAACAGCCTCCGGATACGGGCCAGAACGGCGGTGTTCACCTCGTCCTCGCGCGGGTGCAGCTTGAGTTTTTCCATGGCTTTCAGACGTTTGGCGATGTCCGCGTCGCTTAGGTCGGTGACGTTGTCACGAATGACTGTGCCAGCGGTCTTGCCGGTGGACAGGGACCGCCCTTCGACCTGGATAAGCCCGGAACTGTCGTAGGTGGCACGAATGGCGATGCTTTCTTTCCCGGCGGGGCCTTTCGGCACCTTGACCGAGAAACGGCCGATATGCACGTTATCTTCGCACTTGGGTGCCTCGCCCTGATAGATGTCGACGGACAGGTTATCCTGCCGGTCATGCATCGTACCGAATTCCCTTTCGCGCGAGGCGGGCAGGGGAGTATTGCGTTCGATGATCGGGGCAAAGAACCCGCCCAGAACGGTGCCGTCGCTCATTTTTGATCCTGTGTCGATGCCGACGGAAAAGGGCGTGACATTGGTCATCACCACATCGTCCAACGCCTTGTCCTGCGCGACCAGACCGGCCTGCACGGAAGCGCCAAGCGCGACGGCGTGATCGGGGTCGATGGTCATTTCCGGCAGTATTCGGAACTGTTTCGCCACCAGTGAGCGGATCATCGGCATTCGCGTCGCGCCGCCCACAAGGATCACGCGGTCCAGATCGTCGATCCCTTCGCCGCTGTCATAGAAACACCGTTCAATCGGGCGGTAGATGCGTTTCAATAGGGGGGGCGCGGCCTCTTCGAACAGGGCGCGGGTGACGGTTACGGAATGTTCCTCGCCGCCGATCCGCAGGGTGACGCCATGTGCCTCGTCCGGGCCAAGCCGGCGCTTGGCACCGTCTGCCTGAAAACGGATCTGCGCCTGATCTTCGGGCGAGAGTTTGGGCCACATCAGGCCAGCTGTTTCGGCCATGGCTTTGGCCAGCGCTTCGGAAAAATCCTCGCCGCCCAGAAAGGCATCGCCGGACGAGGCCTTGACCTGCATCTCCCCGTCGAAATGTTCCAGCACGGTCACGTCGAAGGTGCCGCCGCCCAGATCGAACACCAGAAACTGGCTTTCGCCGTCGCGATCCTGCAGCCCATAGGCAAGCGCCGGGGCGGTGGGTTCGTTCACCAGACGTTTCGCGTTCAGCCCGGCCATGGGTCGCCTGCCGGTCGCGCGCGGCGCTGCCGACATGCAGCGCACCATCATCCATGGACACGACCGAGGGGGTCAGGAATGCGCCCAAGGCATTGGGGATCAGGCGCGGCGCGCCATCCTCCAGTACCGCGATAAGGGAGTTGGTCGTGCCGAGGTCAATACCAATCGGGGGATGCGCCATGGGTCGTGCCTTGAATACCGATTACGAAACGTGTTCGCTGGGTTATGGCCGTTTGCGCGGTCTCAGGTCAAATGGATAGGCGGACAGATGCGGATCAATTCCGAGAGATTTCTAAACGATCTTCACAGTTTGCGTGGCTTTGGGGCCAGTGGCGTAGGCAAGGGCGTGGTGCGCCCGGCCTATTCAGCGCCCGATATCGCTGCGCGTGAATGGCTGGCGGACAGGATGGCGCAGGCAGGGCTGCGGACGCATTTTGACCCGGTCGGCAACCTGTTCGGCTTGGCGGATGGCCCGTCGCTGCTGATCGGGTCGCATTCCGATACCCAGCCCGAAGGCGGCTGGCTGGATGGTGCCCTTGGCGTGGTGATGGGGTTGGAAATAGCCCGCGCCAGTTTGGAATCCGGCGGCCCGCCCGTGTCTGTCGTGTCCTTCCAGGACGAGGAGGGGCGCTTCGGCACCACCACCGGCAGCCAGGTCTGGACCGGCGGGCTATCGCTGGAATTGGCCGACACGCTGACCGACCGCGATGGCGTGACGCTGGCCGAGGCGCGCGGCGCCATGTCCCATTTGGCGCAGGGATTTCTGGACCCGTCGCGCTTTACCGGCTTTCTGGAATGCCATATCGAACAAGGCCCCTGGCTGGACGAGGCAGGGCAATCGGTGGCCGTGGTCACGGGGATCGTCGGCAAGCGCGACCTGTCGGTTACTTTTGTAGGCGAGCAGAACCATGCGGGCACCACCCCCATGTCCCGCCGCCGTGATGCGTTTCAGGCCTTGTGCGATTTCAACATGGCTTTGGCGCGGGCTTTCGCGCCGGAAATGGGCGATGCAACGGTCTGGACAATCGGCCATGTCGAGGTGTCCCCGGGGGCCAAATCCATCGTGCCGGGGCAGTGCCGGTTCACCCTGCAATGGCGCGATATGGATGATACGCGGCTGGACCGGATGGAGCAGATCGCCCGCGAATTGGCGGCCGATGTGGCCGCCACCCGCGGGCTGGAGGTGCAGATAGAGGCATTGCCCGGCCTGACGCCGATCCCGATGGATGATCGCCTGCAATCGGCCCTGCGCGACAGTGCCCGCGCCACGGTGCCGGATGGCTGGCGGGATTTGCCCTCGGGGGCGTTGCACGATGCGGCAAGCATGGCGGCGATCATGCCGGCGGGGATGCTGTTCGTGCCGTCGATAGGCGGCATCAGCCATGCCTTTGAGGAGGACACGGCAGAACCCGATCTAATCGCGGGGCTGGAGGTGTTGGCCGCGGCCGTGGACAGGTTGTCAGGCTGACATTTCCTGAACCGGCGTCGGCTCGTATCCGCGCCGGATCGCCCCGTCGCGCCAATGATCGGCGGCGTGGCTGGCCTCGCGCAGGTTGCCGTAGATACGGATCATGCTGCGGCCCGGTTTGCCCGCAACGCCCCATTCCCGCAGGACCGAGATTTCGTCCAGCAGGTTATAGGTAATTTCCACCCGGTAATAATGCGGGCGTCTGGCAGGGCGGGCGCGGTAAAAGAGGCAGCTGAGCATATTGCGATTCTAGCGCCGCGCGAATCGTTCTGTGAAGGGGGGGCGCGCATGATTTACGCAAGGTCAGCGCGGCTTCAGCCCCAATGGACATCGCCAAGAAAAATATATCCCGCGCCGTATATCGTTTTGATAAGGCGAGGGTTTTTCGGATCTTCGCGCAGTTTCGTACGCAGGCGGGAAATGCGCACATCCATGGCGCGGTCGAAACTTTCCCCCGCCGTGCCGCCAAGGATTTCCTGCATGACCGCGCGAGAAATAAGCCTTTTGGGCCGGTCCAGAAACAGGCGCAGCACCTCGCCCTCGGCATGGGAAAAGGGGGTCTGAACCCCTTCGCTGTCTTCCAGCGTGTAGCTGTCGAAATGCGCTGTCCAACCGTTGAAACGGGCCAGATTTCCGGCCTGTTGCACCGGCTTGTCGCGGCGCAGGCGGGCGCGGATGCGGGCCACGACCTCGGCCGGATCGAAGGGTTTGATGATGTAATCGTCGGCACCCAGTTCCAGCCCGGTCACGCGGTCCTGCACCTGCGCGCGGCCCGAAATGATGATGACGGTCGCGCCCTGTTCCAGCGCCAGCCGATGCACCAGCGTCAGCCCGTCGCGGTCGGGCAGGGACAGGTCCACAAGACAGACATCGGGGGTGGCGGTTTTCAGCGCCGCCTCGAATTCCGTTGCGCGGCCAAAACCCATGGTGCGAAAGCCGGCTTCCTCCAGCGCGTCAGAGAGCATGGCGCGGATCGCCGGTTCATCGTCAAGGATGGTGACTAGGGGGGCGGTCATGGGCGGGCCTCTTCGGTGGTCAGGAACGCGGCCAAGTGCGAGGCCGTGAAAGGTTTGCGCAGTACGGCGGTGCGTGTCAGCGCGGTGCGGTGCAGCGGGGCCTCGGGCGGCAGCGAGGTCATCAGCAGGCAGGTGGGCGCGCCTGCATCAAGGCTGTCGAACAGGTCGATCCCGGTTGCCTCTCCCTCCAGCTTCAGGTCGGACAGGATCAGCGAAATGCCCGGCACCTCGGACAGGATGGCGCGGGCCTCCTCGACGCTGGCGGCCTCGATCACGGAATGGCCCGCGCTGGTCAGCATGGCGCGGATATTCTCGCGCAGGTCGGGGCTGTCCTCGACCAGCAGGACCATGCCGGGCGGCGCGGGGGCCGGGGCGCGGCGCAGCGGCAGACGCAGCGACACCTCGGCCCCGCCGGTGGGCACGTTCCCGATGCGCACGCGGCCCCCCGCCAGTTTGGCCATGTCATAGACCATTGCCAGTCCCAGACCCGACCCCTCGCCGCCCTTGGTGGTAAAGAACGGCTCCAGCGCGTGATCCAGCGCCGATTGGGAAAAGCCGGGGCCGCTGTCGATCAGCAGGAATTCCATCCATGTGTCCTGCACCGCTGAAACCGTCAGGGTGATCTTGCCGGATTTGCCCGCGCCAAGGCAGGCACCGCGGGCGTTCAGGATCAGGTTCAGCAGGCTGTCCTGCAACATGCCCGTGTCCAGCATCAGCGCGCCATGTGTCATGCAATCGAACACCTCCAGCGTGATGCCGTCAGGCAAGGCGGGGGCGGCCAGCGTTTCCAGGTCGCTGAGCGCGGCGCGCAGGTCGGCCGGTGCGGGCGTCCATTCGCGCGCGCCGGTGATGTCGGCAATCCGGTTCAGCAATTCCCCGCCACGATGCGCGGCGGACAGCGTTGCCTTGATCAGGGGGCGGGCATCGTCGGGTAAATCCAGCCGTTCCAGCCGCGACTGGCTGCCAAGGATGATGGTCAGCAAGTTGGAGAAATCATGCGCAAGGCCGGATGTGATCTGCGCCGCAATTTCACGTCGGCGGGTCTGTTGCAGGGCGGCGCGGGCCTGGGTTTCCTCGGTCACGTCCATGGACAGGATATAGACGCCAGCCACCTGACCGTCCGCCCCGGTTTCGGGGGTAAAGGCGCCGCGGATACGGCGCGCGCTGTCTTCGTCGGTGAATTCCACCACCGATGGTGTGCCGTTCAGGGCCGATTCCAGGTGAGGTCGCACATGGGCAAAGGCCGACGGGCCAAGCGCCTGTTCCACTGTCAGTCCCAGAATATCCGATGGCCGCCTTGGCATCACCAGTGACAGCCGCCTGTTGGAAAAGTCATAGACGCAGTCGCGCCCAGCATGGGCGATGTGGGCCGGCATCATTTCAGTGGTCAGGCGGGTGCGGGCCTCTGTCTCGGTCAGTTGGTGCTTGGCTTCTTCCAGCGCGGTGATTGTCGCCTCTAGCTGGCGGTTCGTGGCGGATAGTTCCTCGGCATAGGACAGCACCTTGTCTGACAGTTCCTCGGACCTTGTGCGCAGCAGGGTTTCCTGCTGCCTGACGCGGGTGATGTCGGTGTAGACGGTGATCCAGCCACCTTGGGGCAGGGGCGATCCCTCGACGGAAATGGTGCGCCCGTTGGCGCGGGTGCGTTCCATGTAATGCGGGGCAAAGGTGCGGGCCTGCGCAACGCGGCTTGCCACCGATGTCTCGATATCCGGCACCTCGCCATATTCGCCGCGTTCGACAAGAAAGCGGATCGTATCCTCGAACCGTGCGCCGGGGGTGACGTGTTCGGAAGGCAGGTTGAACATATCGCGGAATGGTCGGTTGCACAGAACCAGCCGCAGGTCGGTGTCATAAATTGACATCGCCTGTTGGATCAGGTTCAGGCCGGCCAATGTCATGGCAGCATTGTCTTTGGGTAAACTGGGCATCGCTGACCCCCTTTTGGGCGGGTATAGCTACACCGCTTTCAGGGGCGGGGAAAGCCCCTCTGCCGTTTGTTGCAATTCGTTAGATTTGGGAAATCATTAAGAAAAAGTTGACGCACATCGTGAAACCCGCACCGTAGGGGTCGGGAGAGAATCGCCGACAATAGGCGGTCGGCCTGCCTTGGGAGGGGCAGGCATAAGGGAGGAAGAGATTTGGCACAGTCGTCTGAAGCGGCCGGTGGACTTGTGTCCGTACCGGCCCTGTTGCACCGCAACGCCACCGAATTCGCGAATAAGTCCGCGTATCGGGAGAAAGAATTCGGGATTTGGCAAACATGGTCTTGGTCCGAGGCTGAAAAAGAGGTCGAGGCACTTGCCCTTGGCATGATCAACCTTGGCGTGAACGAGGGCGATTTTATCGCCGTCATCGGTCGGAACCGTCCGTATTTCTACTGGACCATGATCGCGGCCCAATCGGTCGGGGCGATCCCGGTGCCGCTGTACAACGACAGCGCCGCCGAGGAGATGGCCTATGTTCTGGACCATTGCGGCGCGCGTTTTGCCGTGGTCGAGGACCAGGAGCAGGTCGATAAAGTTATCGAGATTCAGGAGCGCCTGCACCAGTTCGAGCATATGATCTATCTTGATCCGCGCGGGCTGCGGAAATACGACCACCACAAGCTGCACGAATTTTCCCACGTGCAGAAACAGGGCCGTGCCGCCCGTGACGAGTGGATCGAAGACCTGAAGGCACGCCGCGCCAAGCTGGATTACGACAGCATCTGCGTGATGTTGTATACGTCTGGCACGACCGGCAGGCCCAAGGGCGTCGTCCTGTCCAACCGCAATATCATCGAAACCGCCAAGGCATCTTCCGAATTCGATCACCTGACCGCGGGCGAGGAAGTCCTGGCCTATCTGCCAATGGCATGGGTTGGCGATTTCATCTTCTCGCTGGGGCAGGCCTTGTGGACGGGGTTCTGCGTGAATTGCCCCGAAAGCCCCGAAACGATGATGACCGATCTGCGTGAAATCGGGCCAAGCTATTACTTTGCCCCGCCGCGCGTGTTTGAAAACCAGCTGACCAGCGTCATGATCCGCATGGAAGACGCCAGCCCGTTCAAGAAAAAGCTGTTCGACCGCGCCATGGCCCATGCGCACAAGGTCGGCCCGCAATTGCTGGACGGCAAGCCCGTGGGGGCGATGGACCGGCTGAAGTACAAGTTCTACGATCTGGCTATCTATGGGCCGCTGAAGAACACCCTTGGCCTGAGCCGTGTGCGTGTCGGCTATACAGCGGGCGAGGCGATCGGGCCGGAGATCTTTGAATTCTACCGCTCGCTCGGGATTAATCTTAAGCAGCTGTATGGCCAGACCGAAGCAGGCGTGTTCATCACCCAGCAGCCCGATGGTGAAGTGCGCAACGACACGGTTGGTGTTCCGTCGCCGGGTGTCGAGGTGCGCATCGGCGACAATGGCGAGGTTTACTACCGCAGCCCCGGCACCTTTGTTGAATACTACAAGAACCCGGAAAGCACGGCAGACACCAAGGATGCCGAAGGTTGGGTCGCAACCGGCGACGCGGGCTTTTTCGAGCCGGACACTGGCCATCTGCGTATCATCGACCGCGCCAAGGACGTGGGCAAGATGGCCGACGGGTCCATGTTCGCGCCCAAGTATGTCGAGAACAAGCTCAAGTTCTATCCCTCGATCCTTGAGGTGGTTCTGTTCGGCAATGGCCGCGAAAAATGCGTGGCCTTCATCAACATCGACATGAACGCCGTCGGCAGCTGGGCCGAGCGTAACAACGTCGCCTATTCCAGCTATCAGGAACTGGCGGGCCATCCCAAGGTGCTGGCGGAAATCCAGAGACACGTGGAAGAGGTGAACCGGTCGGTTGCCGAAGACGAGATGCTGTCGGGTTGCCAGATCCACCGTTTCCTTGTGCTGCACAAGGAACTGGACGCGGATGACGGTGAAATGACCCGCACCCGCAAGGTTCGTCGCCGCATCATCGAAGAAAAATACGCCGATCTGATCGACGCGCTTTACAGCGATGCCGATACGGTCTCGACCAAGACCGAAGTGACGTATGAAGACGGCCGCAAGGGCTATATCAGCGCCACCCTCAGCCTGCGTAACGCAGCCGTGGTGCCCGTGCAGACGAAACAGGTGGCAGCGGAATGAACATGACAGCACAAGACGACGGCTACATCACCGCCGACGGCCGCAAGATCGGCCCGGTGATGATGGAGATGAAAAACATCACCCTGCGTTTCGGCGGCGTGAAGGCGATCACCGACATCTCGTTCGACATCCGCGAGGGCGAAATTCGCGCCATCATCGGGCCGAACGGGGCGGGGAAATCCTCGATGCTCAACGTGATCTCGGGTTTCTATGTCCCGCAAGAGGGCGAGGTCTGGTACAAAGGTGCGAAACGTCCGCCGATGAAGCCTTTCCAGGTCGCCCGTCAGGGCATCGCGCGCACTTTCCAGAACATCGCATTGTTCGAAGGCATGTCCGTGTTGGACAACGTGATGACCGGGCGCCTGAACTACATGAAAACCAACATGTTCCAGCAGGGGCTTTGGTTCGGCAAGGCGCAGCGCGAAGAGGTGGAAAACCGCGAGTCCGTTGAAAAGATCATCGACTTTCTGGAAATCCAGTCGATCCGCAAAACGCCGGTGTCGCGCCTTCCCTACGGTCTGAAGAAACGGGTCGAACTGGCCCGCGCCCTGGCTGCGGAACCGACGCTGCTGCTGCTGGACGAACCGATGGCCGGCATGAACGTCGAGGAAAAAGAGGACATGAGCCGCTTTATCCTGGATGTGAACGACGAATTCGGCACCACCATCGCCCTGATCGAACACGACATGGGCGTGGTCATGGACTTGTCCGACCGTGTGGTCGTGATGGATTACGGCAAGAAAATCGGTGACGGCTCCCCCGACGAGGTGCGCAACAACCAAGACGTGATCGACGCCTATCTGGGGGTGGCTCATGACTAATCAAGCATTCGAAATAACAACAAAAACCGGAGGACGCAGCAATGCCTGAACAGTTTTACTGGGGTCTCGAAGCCGCGTTCAACGGGCTGATGACCGGCGTTCTTTACGCTCTCGTCGCGCTGGGCTTTGTCCTGATCTACAAGGCCTCCGGCATCTTCAACTACGCCCAGGGTGTGATGGCGCTGTTCGCGGCGATGACACTTGTGGGGATCATGGAAGGGCAAGTGCCTTTCAGCCACCTGATCAACGCGACCTTTGGCACGGAAGTGCATCATTTTGGCTGGCACCTGCCCGCCGTGCTGGGCATCTTGCTGACCGTCGGGGTGATGATCCTGTTCGCATGGGTCGTGCAGAAAGTCGTGTTCAAACACCTGATCGGGCAGGAGCCGATCATCCTGTTCATGGCCACAATCGGCTTGGCCTATTTCATGGAAGGTCTCGGAGACCTGATGTGGGGGTCGGACATCAAGACCCTGAAAGTGGGACTGCCGCAGGGTACGAACATGTGGCTGGATGAAACCACCTATCGCCTGTTCGGCTATGGTTTCTTCATCAATAACCTGGACATAGTGGCGACGGTCATTGCCATCGCGCTGGTCGCGGCATTGGTCATGTTCTCGCAATATACCAAGCAGGGCCGCGCGATGCGCGCCGTGGCCGATGATCACCAAGCGGCGCTGTCCGTCGGGATCAACCTGAACTTCATCTGGGTTCTGGTCTGGTCGCTGGCAGGTTTCGTGGCACTGGTCGCCGGCGTGATGTGGGGTGCCAGCTCGGGCGTGCAGTTCTCGCTGTCGCTGATCGCCCTCAAGGCGTTGCCGGTGCTGATGCTTGGCGGGTTCACCTCGATCCCCGGCGCGATTGTCGGTGGTCTGATCATCGGCGTGGGCGAAAAACTGTTCGAATTCATTGTCGGCCCGATGGTCGGCGGTGCGACCGAGAACTGGTTTGCCTATGTGCTGGCGCTGATCTTCCTTGTCTTCCGGCCGCAGGGCCTGTTCGGCGACAAGATCATCGAGAGGGTCTGAGCCATGAAAAAGCTGATCGCCCTTATCAATGTGATCGCATGGTCCGGCTTTTGGGCCTTTGGATACATCGCCGTCACCGCCGAGGGGCTGACCCGGGGCCAGATCTGGGTCGCCACGGTTATCGCGGGGCTTGGGTTCCTGACGGGCATCGTTGCCTATCTGCGCCTGAGCCGCGGCCAAACAATGAACAACAAGGCGCTGGGTTTCACCCACGCGGGGGAGGAAGCGTAAGATGCTTTATCGTGAAGCGGGTGATTTCAAGACCACCTATACAGACGACAATCAGACCTTCCCGATCAAGGCGGACCGCGTCGGCTATTACGTCATTATGGCGGTTGCCTTCGGTGTGATCCCTTTCCTGATCAATGACTACTGGGCCAGCGCCGTGTTGCTGCCCTTCCTGATCTACGGGATCGCGGCGATCGGGCTGAACATCCTTGTTGGCTACACTGGGCAGCTGTCGCTGGGCACCGGCGGGTTCATGGCGGTGGGGGCCTATGCCACCTACAAGCTGATGACCGCCTTTCCCGACCTGAACATGTTTTTCGTGGTCATCCTTGCGGGGCTTATCACAGCGGTCGTCGGGGTGCTGTTCGGCTTGCCTTCGCTGCGGATCAAGGGGTTTTACCTGGCCGTTGCCACGCTGGCTGCACAGTTCTTCCTGGTCTGGCTGTTCAACCGGGTGCCGTGGTTCTACAACTACTCGGCCTCGGGCCAGATCAGCGCACCCGAGCGCACGATTTTCGGTCAGGCTGTGACGGGGGCGGAATCGCTGCCGGCGGTGGCCTACCTGTTCTGCCTCGTATTCCTTGTGGGGTCGGCTTGGCTGGCCCGGAACCTGACGCGCGGCTCGACGGGGCGTAAATGGATGGCGATCCGCGACATGGACATCGCCGCAGAGATCATCGGCGTGGACCCCCTGCGGGCAAAGCTGACCGCCTTTGCCGTGTCGTCCTTCTTTGTCGGTATCTCCGGCGCGCTGTTCTTCAGTGTCTACTTGGGCGCGGTCGAAGTGGGCGAGGTATTCGGCATCAACAAGTCGTTCCTGGTCCTGTTCATGATCATCATCGGCGGGCTTGGCTCCATCTTCGGGTCCTTCGCTGGGGCAGCCTTTCTGGTGCTGCTGCCGGTGTTCCTGAAAAACGTGCTGGTTGGCACTATGGGTTGGCCGACCGATCTGGCTGCGCACCTCGAATTCATGATCGTCGGCGCGCTGATCATCACCTTCCTGATTGTGGAACCGCACGGGCTGGCGCAGCTTTGGCGCGTCACGAAAGAAAAATTGAGGCTTTGGCCCTTCCCGCACTAAGGGGATGTGCCAGGGTTGGCCGGGCGGAGGAGGCCCGGCAGCCCGTCTAGGCATGGCCTGCACCTGCAGGCCGCAACGATCGACCGGGGCAAAACCCCGGCAAACACACCATCGGATCTAACCAAGGGAGGATTACCCCGATGAAAATGAAATTCGTACTTGCCACAGCCGCCGCTTTGATGGCCGCTGCACCGGCCATGGCCGAGCTGACCTTTACCTCGCTCAGCTACCGGACTGGCCCCTATGCCGCAAACGGCATCCCCTTCGCGGATGGCTATGCCGACTATTTCACCCTGCTGAACGAGCGTGACGGTGGCATCAGCGGCGAAAAGATCGACCTGGTCGAATGCGAAACCGGCTATAACACTGAAAAGGGTGTGGAATGCTATGAATCCACCAAAGGTTCGGGCGCGCTGGTCTATCAGCCGCTGTCCACCGGCATCACCTACCAGCTGATCCCCAAGGCAACTGCCGACAGCATCCCCGTTCACTCGATGGGCTATGGCCGGACTTCGGCCAAGAACGGCAAAGTGTTCCACAACATCTTCAACTACCCGACCAACTATTGGGATGGCGCATCGCTGGCCATCACGCACCTGGCCGACCTGAACGATGGCAGCCTTGAAGGCAAGAAGATCGCGCTGGTCTATCACAACTCTGCCTATGGCAAGGAACCGATCCGTACCCTGGAAGAGCTGGGCAAAAAGCACGGCTACGAACTGACCCTGCTGCCCGTTGACCACCCCGGTCAGGAGCAGAAATCGCAATGGCTGCAAATCCGCCGCGAAAAGCCTGACTATGTGATCATGTGGGGCTGGGGCGTGATGAACCCGGTTGCGATCCAGGAAGCCGTGAACATCCGCTTCCCGATGGAAAACTTCATCGGTGTGTGGTGGTCCGCTTCGGAAAACGACGTGCGTCCGGCAGGTGCCGCGGCCAATGGCTACAAGGCGGTGACCTTCCACAACTTCGGCATGGACTACCCGCTGTTTGAGGACCTGAACAAATACGTCGTCGAGGCGGGCAAGGCTGCCGGTGCGGGCGATCAGATCGGCACCGCGCTTTACGACCGCGGTATGTATGCCGCGATGCTGGCCGCCGAAGCTGCGAAAACCGCGCAGGAAATGCACGGCACCAAGACCCTGACCCCCGCACAGATGCGCGACGGGATGGAGAACCTTGAAATCACCGAAGCCAAGATGGCGGCCCTTGGTCTGCCGGGCTTCGGCCCCGAGTTCAAAGTCTCCTGCGAGAACCATGGCGGCAACGGCTTTGGTGCCGTGGCGCAGTGGGATGCGGCCAAGGACGAGTGGAACCTGATCACCGATTACTTCCAGTCGGACCAGGAGGTCATCGCACCGCTGATCGAAGAAGACTCGGCCGCATTCGCAGCTGAAAACAACATCACCCCGGGCTGCAACTAAGTCCGGAACGCCCCGGCCGGTATCGCGCTGGCCGGGGCACACCCCTGAAACGAATTTACACAAGAGACACGCCATGCTGGATGCCGGACGCAATGACGAGGTCCTTCTCGAAGTCAACAATATCGAGGTGATCTACAACCACGTGATCCTCGTGCTGAAAGGCGTGAGCCTGAAGGTGCCCAAGGGCGGTATCACCGCGCTTCTGGGCGGTAACGGCGCGGGAAAGACCACCACGCTCAAGGCCATTTCCAACCTGCTGCATTCCGAACGCGGCGAGGTGACGAAAGGCAGCATCCTGTATCGCGGTGACCGTATTCAGGACAGCGCCCCCGCCGATCTGGTGTCGCGCGGCGTGATCCAGGTGATGGAAGGCCGTCACTGTTTCGAACACCTCACGGTCGAGGAAAACCTGATGACCGGCGCCTACACCCGCAAGGATGGCAAGGGCGCGATCGATGCCGATCTGGAGCTGGTATACAGCTATTTCCCCCGCTTGAAAGAGCGCCGCAAATCTCAGGCGGGCTATACCTCGGGCGGCGAGCAACAGATGGTCGCCATCGGGCGCGCCATCATGTCCCGGCCCGAAACCATTCTGCTGGACGAGCCTTCGATGGGCCTTGCGCCGCAGTTGGTCGAGGAAATCTTCAACATCGTGAAGAACCTCAACGAGAAAGAAGGCGCGACCTTCCTTCTGGCCGAACAAAACACCAATGTCGCCCTGCGCTTTGCCCATTACGGATACATCCTGGAATCGGGCCGTGTGGTGATGGACGGGCCCGCCGCCGAACTGCGCGAGAACCCCGACGTAAAGGAATTTTACCTCGGCATGTCGGACGAGGGGCGCAAATCATTCCGCGACGTGCGGTCCTATCGCCGCCGCAAGCGTTGGCTGTAACGCCACGCCCAACCCAAGCCCATTCGATCACGCGGCCACGCTGACCCTTGTGGCCCAACCGGAGAGACGCGCCATGAGCCGCCATTTCGACGACCTGGAAACCCGCAGCCCCGACGCCCGCGCCAAGGATTTGGCAACGGCCCTGCCGCAGCAAATTGCCCGCGCGCAGGCGCTGCCCGGCTATGACGGGCGGCTGGATGGTGTCGATGCCAGCAAGATCCAAAGCGCCGCCGACCTGGCCGCGCTTTCGGTGCTGCACAAATCCGATCTGGGCACGGCACAGGCAGGCACGGCCCCGTTCGGCGGGCTGACTACGCGCCCCGCACACGGGTTCGCGCATATCTTTCAATCCCCCGGCCCGATCTACGAGCCGGGCGGGGTGGACCATGACTGGTGGCGCATGGGCCGTTTCCTGGCAGCGTGCGGCATTGGTGCAGGCGACATCGTCCAGAACTGTTTTGGCTATCACCTGACCCCTGCGGGCATGATTTTCGAATCCGGCGCGCGGGCAGTGGGTGCCGCCGTGCTGCCCGCTGGCACTGGCCAGACCGAATTGCAGGTGACTGCCGCGCGCGACATCGGCACCACCGCCTATGCCGGGACACCAGATTACCTGAAGGTGATCCTGGACAAGGCCGATGAGATGGGCGTGAAGCTGGCCATTACTAAGGCCGCAGTCGGGGGCGGCGCGCTGTTTCCGTCGCTGCGGCAGGAATATACTGATCGCGGCATCCTGTGCCTGCAATCCTATGCCACCGCCGACTTAGGCAATATCGCCTACGAATCCGAGGCGCAGGAAGGCATGATCGTGGACGAGAACGTGATCGTCGAAATCGTGACCCCCGGCACCGGTGACCCCGTCGCGCCGGGGCAAGTGGGCGAAGTCGTCGTGACCACGCTGAACCCCGATTACCCGCTGATCCGTTTCGCCACCGGCGATCTGTCCGCGGTAATGGAAGGCACCAGCCCCTGCGGTCGCACCAACATGCGGATCAAGGGCTGGATGGGCCGCGCCGACCAGACCACCAAGATCAAGGGCATGTTCGTGCGCCCCGAACAGGTGGCCGCGCTGGTTGCCAAACACTCCGAAATTGCCCGCGCCCGCGTGATTGCGGGCCGCAAGGGCGAGATGGACACCATGATCGTCCAGATCGAGGCGACGGGCGGCGACGAGGAAGCTTTTGCTGCCTCGGTCGCGGATATGCTGAAGCTGAAAGGCAAGATCGAGGTGGTCGCCCCCGGCACCCTGCCAAACGACGGCAAGGTGATCGAGGATCAGCGCACCTACGGCTGATCCGCGCCCTGCCCGCATGGGCATAGCCAACTATTGAAAATATGTGGGAAAGCGCCCGCAGCGGTTCAGCGCATCATCACGTATGTGCCGGGCGCGGGCGTCATCGGCGGATGCTTGTCAGACCCCATGGCAGGCGGGTCCATGACGGGGCTGCTTTCACCGTGCAGCCAATCAACCCAGGCCGGCCACCAAGACCCTTCGACGGGGGGATGTTCGGCCAGCCAGCTTTCGGGGTCCATGTAATGCGCCCCGATCGTGCGATGTCCCAGCCGATAATGGCGGTGCGCATGGCCCGGTTCGGACACGATGCCGCCGTTGTGCCCCCCCTTGACCAGACAAAAACGCAGATCGTTTTCGGTGAACAGCTTGATCTTGTAGACAGAATGCCATGGCGCGATGTGATCCGTTTCGGTGCCGACGACAAACATGGGCGCGTCGATGTCTTTCAGCGCGATCACGCGGCCCTCGACGGCGAAACGCCCGCCGCTCAGCCGGTTTTCTAGGAAAAGACTGCGCAGGTATTCCGAATGCATCCGCGCAGGCATCCGCGTGGTGTCAGCATTCCAAGAGGCGATGTCGGCGCTTGTGTCCTTTATCCCCATCAGGTAGCGGCGTACGGCGCGGGCCCAGACCATATCCTCGGCCCGGATGGCGCGGAAGGCATTGGCCATCTGCCGCCCGTCCAGCACACCCTTCTCGAACATCATGTCCTCTAGAAAGGCCAGTTGGCTTTCATCAAGGAACAGCAGCAACTCGCCCGCCTCGGTGAAATCGGTCTGGGTGGCCAGCAGGGTGATCGAGGCAAGGCGCTGATCGCCATTCCGCGCCATGGTCGCCGCCGCAATGGACAGGATCGTGCCGCCCAGGCAATAGCCACAGGCGTGGATAGGTTCATTGCTAATCTCGCTTACCACGTTGATTGCAGCCATCACCCCGTCGCGGCGGTAATCATCCAGAGAGGTGTCGCGCATTTCCGGCCCCGGGTTGACCCATGACATCGCAAACACCGTGAACCCATGCCCGACAAGGTAATTAATCAGCGAATTATGCAGGCTGAGGTCAAGAATATAGTATTTCATGATCCATGCGGGCACGATCAGAATCGGTTCGGGGTGAACCTTTTCGGTTTGCGGCCTGTATTGTATGAGCTCGAACAGATCGTTCCGGTAAACGACTTCGCCTGGGGTGCAGGCGATATCCTCGCCCAGGGTGAATTCATTCGGCAGCGGGCGCGGCGTACCCGTCGTGGTTTGGGCCATGTCCTGCATCAGCAGCTTCACGCCCTCGATCAGGGCGGTGCCCTTTGTGTCGCGAAGTACCTGCAAGACTTCGGGGTTCATGGCCGCGATGTTGGACGGTGACAACATGTCCAGTATTTGCCGTGCCATGAACCCGACGCGCTTGGCGTTGCCGGGCTGGATGCCGGGAAGGTCCCGGGCGGCTTCGGCCCACCAATCCTCGGCCGCAAGATAGGCCTGCTGCCAGATGCGGAACGGCGGTTTGGACCAGTCGGGATGGGTGAAGCGGTGGTCGGTCGTCGCGGGGTGGAATGGGGTGTCATGCGCGGTATCGGGGTGCAGCGCGTCCAGCCAAACGGCGAAGGCATTGCGTCCCGCATGCTCCGCCAGATCCAGCTGCCGGCCCGGCGCGGCGGCCAGGTGACCCATCCAGTCGGCCCATGCCCCGACCGTCGCATTCGGGGATATGCCTTGCGTCCAGCGGGCTATTGCGGCGTGCAGAGCGCGATCCAGCGCATCATGGTTGACGGTGTCTTGCTTGATCTGGGCCATCCGGTGGCGTCCTGACATTCATAAACTGCGTTTGTTTCATGTCTATGCAGTTCGGCATGGCGGGGAAATAACAGAATGCCGCGGTGCAGCGTCGCAGGGGGCAGTTGCGCGGTATATTGCGAGTCGCAATGTCTGAAAGGGAAAGGGGCCCGAAAGAAAAAGGGCCGCGCCCCTTTCGGTGCGCGACCCTTTATTTGGTGTCCGATGCTCGGATGCTACTTAACCCTGACGGGCCTTGAAGCGGGGCTGCGTCTTGTTGATGACGTAGACGCGGCCTTTACGGCGCACGACACGGCAGTCGCGGTGACGCTGCTTGAGCGAGCGGAGCGAGTTGCGAACTTTCATAGTTCCTCTCCTTCAATCGCGGCGCGCCATTGCGCCTTTTAGCAGTGTGCCCCTTGCGGGGCGGTGAATTCATGGTGGGCGGTACTGGGATCGAACCAGTGACCACTTCGATGTCAACGAAGTGCTCTACCGCTGAGCTAACCGCCCATGATATGACGACCGACCCGGTTTTTCCTTGCCCCACAATGAAGAGGGGCGCGGATGATCCGCGCCGGTTCGCTGGTCTATAAAAGGAGTCGGCGGAAGGATCAAGGGGTTTTGGAAAATGCTTTTACCGCGCTATGATAATGCCACGGAAGGGGAGCGATTTGCCCAAACACGCCTATCACCTCATACGCCCGGAACGACGCAGCACAAGCGTGATTTTCGCCTCGCCGCACAGCGGGCGCGATTACCCGTGGAGCTTTCTGCGGCGCACCGTTCTGGACGGGCACACGATCCGCTCGTCCGAGGATGCCTTTGTCGATCAGCTGTTCGAAGCCGCACCCGCCTTGGGCGCGCCGCTTTTGCTGGCCGGGGCCCCTCGCGCCTATTTGGACTTGAATCGCTCGGCCGATGAAATGGACCCGGCGCTGGTCGAGGGTATGCGCCGTTTGCCGCATAACCCCCGCGTCGCGTCGGGTCTGGGGGTGGTGCCGCGCGTGGTGGCGGGCGGGCGTGCGATTTATAGCGGCAAGCTGTCGCTGGAAGAAGCCCGCGAACGCATCACCGGTTATTGGCACCCCTATCATGACCGCCTGCAAGGCCTGATCGACGAATCGCATCTGGGCTGGGGCGCGGCGATCCTGATCGACTGTCATTCCATGCCGCACGAGGCGCTGGACAGTATCGCGCGCCAAGGCGCACGCCGCCCCGAGGTGGTTCTGGGCGACCGTTTCGGCGCATCGGCGGGGCGCGAGGTGGTGGACCGGGTCGAAGAGGCGATGAAAGCCGCCGGTCTGCATGTAATTCGCAACGCGCCCTTTGCCGGGGCCTATACGACGCAGCACTATGGCCGCCCCTCGCGCCATCAGCACTGCGTTCAGATGGAAATCGACCGCGCGCTTTATATGAACGAACAGTTGATCCGCCCGAATGGCAATTTCGAATCCTTCAAGCGGCTGATGACGGGCGTGATTGCCGATATCATACAAATCGGGTCGCGGGCTGAACGGCTGGCTGCCGAATAGCCCGCGCCGGTATCAGTGGCGGGTTTCAACTTCGCCACGCCATTTACGCAAGGCACGGACCAGCTTTTGCGAACCTTCCTGAAATTTTCCTTCCAGAAGCGCGTCGGCCTCGCTTTTGCGATTGGCGATGGCCAGTTTCGCCACTTCACCCGCATTGGCGTGGAATTTGCGGTGCAGGCGGCTGACCACCTGGTGCGGCATACCTGCACGGATTTGCGAGGTCATGACCGGGCTTTTTAGCCATTGGCCCAATGCGCAGCGATCATCGCATGCGATATGTGACGGATCCTGATCAGTCTTGCCCGTGTTGATCGCGGTGCGCAGTTTCAGTTTCCACGTGCCATGCGCCTGGATTGCGTCGGTCAGGTGCTTTGCAAATTCATTCTCGGGTAATTCGGTTTCCATGATTTGCGTTATGGGCGCATGATGCTCCTGAAATCTTAACCGGATGTTGCGTGTTCTACTGAACCAACGGTCACCGCAGGGCCCGCCCTTTGAGAATCGCTTGGGGCCCGAAACGGGCGCGAATCTCGTCTGTGGCGCGTTCGGCGCGCGAACGGGCGGCGGCGCCCTCGTCCAGCAGATCGGGCGCAAGATCGGCCTGATCGGCCGAACACAGGTCGGAAATACCCATTCCGATCAGCCGGTAAGGGCCACTGCCCTGAACCGCATCAAACAACGCGCGCCCCTCGCGGTAGATGCGGTCGTGCATTTGGGTCGCATCGCGCAGGGCGTGGCGCCTGGTGATTGTGCGGAATTGCGCTGTCTTCAGTTTTAGCGTGACCACCCGCCCCGCCAGCCCCTTGGCCTTGGCGCGGTCGGCCACCTTTTCCGCCATGCGCCACAGGTGCCCGTCCAGCAGGTCCGCATCGGCGGTGTCCTCGGAAAAGGTCATCTCGTTGGAAATGGATTTCATGGGCTGATGGGCGGACACGCGGCGCTTGTCCTCGCCCCGTGCCAGATGCCACAGCCGGTCGCCCATCGTGCCGAACCGCGCGTGCAGATCCTTGATGTCCCACCGCAGCAGGTCGGTGAAGGTGCGGATGCCTGCCTTTTCCAACTGCGCCTGCGTCGCCTGCCCCACGCCCCAGATCATGCGCACGGGTTTGTCCGCCAGAAAATCGGCGGTTTGCGCTTTGCCGATGACGGCGAAGCCGTGCGGCTTGTCCAGATCGGACGCGATCTTGGCCAAGAACTTGTTGTGGCTGAGGCCGATGGAGCCGGTCAGGCCCAGTTCGTCCCGCATCCGTTTGATCAGGCGGGCCAGCATCACAGCGGGCGGATGGCCATGCAGGCGGGCGGTGCCGGTCAGGTCCAGAAACGCCTCGTCCAGCGACAGGGGCTCGATCGAGGGGGTGAGTTCATCCATCATGGCGCGTATCTCGCGCGAGGCGGCGGCATATGCCTCCATCCTCGGTTTGATGACCACCGCGTCGGGGCACAGTTTCAGCGCCTGAAACATCGGCATGGCTGAACGCACGCCCCGCACCCGCGCCACATAGCAGGCTGTAGAAACAACGCCGCGCTTCCCGCCCCCGATGATCACCGGCTTGCCCGCAAGCGAAGGATCGTCGCGTTTTTCGACACTGGCATAGAAGGCGTCGCAATCCATATGGGCGATAGTCAGTTCGGACAGTTCGGGATGCGACAGCACGCGCGGGCTGCGACAGGCCGGGCATCGGGTGGATGCCTCGAATTCGGTCAGGCAGTCGCGGCAAAGGGCGGGCATGGCGGTATTTCCGGGACAGGGGCAATGGGCGCTTGCCTATGGGGCGGCGCGGTCAACATATAGGGATATGAGCCAATCGAAAACTGACATTTCAGGCGGGGCAATGGCACGGGGGCGCATGTTCTACGGGGCCAAGGCGGTCGTGCTGATGGGCGCGCATATGCCGGTGCTGCTGCGCGACGACAAACCGGACATTCCGTGGCCCGGCTATCTGGATTTGCCGGGTGGCGGGCGCGAAGGCGGGGAAAGCCCGCTGGAATGCGCGCTGCGCGAAACCATCGAGGAATTGCGCCTGCACGTCATGCCGGAGGAGGTGCATTGCGGCCGCAGCTATCGCGACCCGGCGGGGCGCGAGGTCTGGTTTTTCGTGGCGCGCCTAGACCCCATCCGCGCAGCCGGGATCGTGATGGGCGACGAGGGGCGGGGCTGGCAGATGATCCGGCTGTCGGAATACCTGGCGCATCCCAAGGGCATCCCGCCGTTCCAGGCGCGGCTGCGCGATTACTTGGCCGCCTGATCCTTGACCGTCATCTTGCGCATGGCCGTGACCATGGGCGTCAGCGTTTCACTCTTCACGAACCAAGAGGCAGAGAAGGCGGAGAGGCCCAATGCCTCGACCCAGAATACCAGTTTGAAACGGGTGGACAGGGTGCCCAGCCAGTCGATCATCGCGCCGCCTTTGATCAGAACGATCAGCGCTATGGCGCAGGCGAAAATGGCCCAGCCGCATAGGCGGTAGATGTTCCATCCCGGATGATCACATTTCCCCTCGGCGCTCGGCCCTGTTCATGGCAAGATCGGTTCTGAGGGAACTTCGGGACGGGGGACGCCCATGCTGATCCATCTTCATAAGCAAGCGACGACGACCCCGAAGGTCCGAGCGGCCATTCAGAGCAGCGATGACGCAGGGACGGTTCTTGCGGAACGCTTCGGGGTTACCCCGCAGACCGTCTACAAGTGGCACAAGCGCGACAGCGTCGAGGATCGCAGCCACACGCCCCATCGGTTGCAGACAACGTTGACGCCGGCCCGGGAGGCCGTCGCCGTGGCGCTGCGCAAGACGCTGCTGGTCTCGCTCGACGATCTTCCGGCTGTCGTCCGTGAGTTCCTGAACCCGAATGTCTCGCGATCGGGGCTGGATCGCTGCCTGCGTCGTCACGGTGTGGGGAACCTGCGCGACCTGCAGGCCAGGCACGCCAGGCCGAAACACAGC
>DFBX01000018.1 GCA_002366795.1 Rhodobacteraceae bacterium UBA3069
CAGATCAACCGAACCACCTCTGACCTTCGCAACCATAAATTGTTTAGAAACTAAGATGCTGAAAGTCTTTTTTCACTTACCAAGTGATCGAATCCAATAAACTTCCCCTTTGTGAGGGCCTCCACATCAGGTAAAAACATGTGCAAACGGTTTTGTTCTACGTAATTGCCAGGCGTGAAACTATGACACCCAAAGGTTCATCGAACCAAAGGTCTAATGATACGCGAGCGCCTAACATGTTGAAAAAATGGTGCTCCACACGGACCCACATTTGCGACATAATACCTTGATTTAAAGCAATAAAAATAAACCAATACTGGACGATACCCCCAATCATACCCCCAAACGCATTTTCTACAGCCCGCCAAGCCCCTCATCAAAGGTTGCAACCAGCTTCAACAGCCGCGCCCCGATCCGCTCGACAACACTCTTGCGTTCCAAAATTTTGGGCTTCTCTTCAAGTGCGTCCACGATCTCACCTTGCAACGGCTTTTTCCCCGTAAAGTGATATTGCTCAATCATTGCCTTGAACGCCGTGGGGTCAAGCTTCTCTGCCACACAAATTTCGGCAATCGCTTTCGACTTTTCCTGATCCCAAAACCCATTGAAGGCATCGGTAACGTTCTGCCCCGCTGTCATTGCGGTCATATGCTCTTCGATGAACTTCTCGATCAGGTCCCGCTTGCTTCGCAGGTGCCGTTCTGAACCAAGCAGGTCTTGAACCATCTTCTTCTTGGCGAGTGACGCATCGCGGATCTTGGGGTCGGTGCTATCTTGATCCTCATAGGCCTCTGCCAAAAGCGCCAGGATATAGGCCACATTGATTTCGTCGCGCTGGATCAGTTCAAGCTCGAAGTCCACCTCGTCGATGATGGACACCGCGTCGTCGGGCTTGTCGGTCTTGGTCTTGTCGTGAATGTCCAGATACTTGCTCTTGTAGTCCTCGAATTCCTGTGTGCCCAAAGCCAGGTCGGCGGGATCGTACTCCGTAAAGCTGGCCAGCACATTTCGCAGCCGGATCAGATCGCGGAACGCTTGAACAAAGGCAAGCTGATCCTCTTCGGACTTCAAGTCGTTCACGCTATCCGGCTCGGGGGCAATCGCCTTTAGAGCCTCGACCGCCGCGTTGAACCGCTCAAGGTAATCCCCATAAGGGGCCATCAGGATGGTCTCAATCGCTTCCTTGTTGGAAAACAGGGTGATCGCCTCGTCCGTCTTGGGTTTCAGGTTTCTAAAACAGACGATATTGCCTTGCGATTTCACTTGGCCCAAAATCCGGTTGGTCCGCGAAAACGCTTGGATCAATCCATGGTATTTCAGGTTCTTGTCAACGTAGAGCGTGTTCAGCTTTTTGGCGTCGAACCCCGTCAGGAACATATTGACCACCAGCAGGATATCCAGCCGGTCCTTATCCAGCGCATCCTTGCGGTCGCGTTCTTTCAGGCGTTTGCTTAGGTGATTGTAGTAGGTGTAGAACCCCGCGCTGTCTTTCACCGTTTCCTTGGTCTGATACATCGCGTTGTAGTCCGCGACAAAGGATTCCAGCTTGTCCCGCTTGTGTACATCGACAGGCAGGTCGGCCACGTTCAGATCGGGGTCGCCAATCAAACCGTCGGCATCGGGGTCGGGATCGTTCGGACCATAGGTAAAGATCGTGGCGACCCGCAGATGGTGCTCCCCTGCCTCTTTCTTGCGCCGGAATGTCTCGTAATAGGCAATCAACGCATCCACAGAACTGACGCACAGCATGGCGCTGAATTGCTTGTTGTGGGTCTTGCGGTCGTGGTTCTGGATGATCCAATCGACCACCCCTTCGATCCGGTCGGGATTGTCGTAGAACTCGCGCACATTGATCGCGGGAACTTCCTCGTCGATCAGGCTACCGTCCTTGCGCTTCAGCTTGCCCCAATATTCGACAGAAAACCGCAGCACGTTTTCGTCGGCAATCGCATCGGTGATCACGTATTTATGCAGGCACTCGGCAAACAAGTCCTTGGTCGTCCGTTTTCCCACCGCGTTGTCGGCAAAGATGGGCGTTCCGGTAAAGCCAAACATCTGCGCCTTGGTAAAGAACTGCACGATCCGCTTGTGCGTATCGCCGAATTGCGAGCGGTGGCATTCGTCAAAGATGAACACCACGCGTTGATCCTTGACCGCCTGCAACGCGCCCTCATAGCGGTCGCGGGAAATCGCGGTGTTCAGCTTCTGGATCGTGGTGACGATCAGCTTGGTGTCATCCCCCAATTGCTTCACAAGATTCTTGGTATTGTCGGTTGAACTCACCGAATCTTCAGCGAAAAAATTGAATTCTTTCGTCGTCTGATAGTCCAGATCGGCGCGGTCCACGACGAACACCACCTTATCGACCTTGGGGTTCTCGATCAGCACCTGCGCCGCCTTGAAGCTGGTCAGCGTCTTACCTGATCCGGTCGTGTGCCAGATATAGCCGTTCTTGCGCCCCGCCTTCACCCGCGCGTCAATCGCCTCGACCGCGTAGTATTGATAGTGCCGCAGCACCATCAGGATTTTGTCACTTTCGTGCAGCACGATGTATTTGCTGATCATCTTGCTGACGTGGCACTTTTCCAAAAACGCATCGGC
This sequence comes from Rhodobacteraceae bacterium UBA3069, assembly GCA_002366795.1. Classification (GTDB taxonomy): domain Bacteria; phylum Pseudomonadota; class Alphaproteobacteria; order Rhodobacterales; family Rhodobacteraceae; genus UBA3069. The sequence goes on from DFBX01000018.1 coordinate 2,602, forward strand.
AAAGGCATCCAGCTGCGTGACCAGCGTATTGTCCTCCTCGGCCCAGAAAAACGTCTGTTTGAAATCCTGATTGCGGTTGTTGGCGTAATACTTGGTGTTCACGCCGTTACTGATCACGAACAGCTGCACATATTGGAACAGCGCCGACTCCGCCCAATAGCTGTGGCGCTGATAGCGGTTGATCTGGTTGAACGCCTCTTTCAACTCGACCCCGCGCCGTTTCAACTCGATCTGCACTAGGGGCAAACCGTTGATCAGCAAGGTCACGTCAAAGCGGGTCTTGTGGTGGCCCGTCACCGTCACCTGCGTCGTGACCTGATATTGGTTTTGGCACCATTCCTGCGAGTTGAGGAATTGCAGGTAAAGCGGCGTGCCATCGTCGCGGGTCAGTTGCATCCGGCCCCGCAGGGTCTTGGCCTTGTCAAACACATTGCCCTTGTCGAGGTGGTTGAGAACCTTGCCAAATTCCCCATCCGACAGCGTCACACCGTTATGCTTGCCCAGTTGCGCGCGCAGGTTGGCGCGCATGGCGTCCATATCGGGCAAAGCCGTCAATTTCGGCCATAAGGCGGCCCAGCGCCTTGGGTTCAATGATTGCGGCGCGGTGAACGCGGGTCGGGCGGATCAACGCGTCGCGCAGCGCATACGTCGGATCGGTTTCAGCAATCCCGCTGGCAACAGCATAGCGAAAGATAGAACCGATACGCGCGCGCAGGCGGTGAGCTGTTTCATAGTTGCCCTTGGCCTCGACCTTGCGAAGGGTCTTGAGGATCATCGGGGCGGTAATTTCGGTTATCGGCTTGCGGCCAAAGTCACGGTTGGCAAGTTTCAGGTGATATTCTGTCTTGGACAGAGTCGCCGCCGATTTTCCCTCTTTCCGCTGCTTGGTTAGAAACGCCGCGCCGATCTTCTCAAAGGTCTGGCCCTTTGCCTCCAACCGCAACCGCTTCTCTTCCTGCTTGGCCTCGCTGGGGTCTATCCCGTCCGCCAGCTGCGCTTTGGCAATGTCACGCGCTTGGCGGGCTTTTGCGAGGCTCACGGCAGGGTAATCACCGATCACCAACAGCCGTTCCTTGCCATCAACTCGATACTTGAACCGCCACGACTTCGCGCCGCTGACTTTGACCAAAAGGAACAACCCTTCAAAGTCGCTGACTTTGTAGGCTTTATCGCCAGGTTTCAGGTTTCGTATCTTGATATCGCTCAGGGGCATGGTGGGGGTACGCAGTTTTTCCAGTTTTCATCGTACCCCCAGAAATACCCCCAATCTGGGGGTACGGTGCTGGATGTCAAAAAACAGCGCTGGACAAACGATATCGGTAAAGCCCTTATAAACAAGGCTCAATCTGATGTCATTGGATAAATCTGGATGATGAAATGGTGCCCCCACACGGACTCGAACCGCGGACCTACTGATTACAAATCAGTTGCTCTACCAGCTGAGCTATAGGGGCACTCGGGGTCAAATACTCAATGCCGCGGGTCCGTGCAAGGGGTTAGCGGTTGGCGCGGGCCAGCATTCCGACTGCGGCTAGGCCGACTGCGATCACCAGCATGGCGGCGGGGGCGGCATCGCCCAGGTTTTCAAGGCTGGCCTGTTCGTGCACCCGCGTCGCCAGCGTGTTGAAATTGAACGGCCGCAGCAGCAGCGTGGCGGGCAGTTCCTTGACGCAATCGACAAAGACCAGCAGCAGGGCCGATGCGATCGAACCGCGGATCATCGGGTAATATACCTCGGCCAGCACCTGCCCCTGCCGGCGCCCCAAGGACCGTGCCGCCATTGGCAGGCTGGGCGAAATCCGGCCCATCGCGGCATCTGCCGCGCCTTGGGCAATGGCAAAGAACCGCACTGCGTAGGCCAGCACGAGGGCAAAGGCGGATCCGGTCAACACAAGGCCGATGTCGATGCCAGACACGGCCTCGACCGTGTCGGCCAGCCAATGGTCCAGCCGCGCCAGCGGGATCAAGATGCCAACGCCCAGCACAGCCCCCGGCGCGGCATAGCCGATGGTGGTCAGCGGTAGCAGAAGCCGGGGCAGGGCGCGGCCCGACAGGCGCACACCATAGACCATAAACACCCCGGCCAACACCGTGACTGCGGCCGCCATGCCGCCGACACTCAGCGTGTTCCACAGCGCGCGGATCAGCGCCGGATCGGCCCATTGATCCGCATTTTGCAGCGCGTGATGGCCGATCACCGTGGCCGGCAGGATGAAACCGATGCCAAAGGGGATCAGGCAGGCGATCAGCGCCAGAACGCCCGCCAGCCCATGCAGATGCACATGCTGTACGGGCCGGTGGCGCGAGCTGAGGTTGAAGAACCGCAACCGGCGGCGCGAGGCTTTTTCCAACCCCACCAGCGCGATCACCAGAATCAGCACGACCGAGGCGATCTGCGCCGCGCCGCCGGCGTTGTTGCTTTGCAACCAAACCGAAAAGATCCCCGTGGTCAGGGTCTGCACGGCGAAATAGTCGACCGTGCCGAAATCGTTGACCGTTTCCATCATGACAATCGCCATGCCTGCGGCGATGGCGGGGCGGGCTAGGGGCAGGCCAACGCGGAAGAACCGCTTGAACGGGCCCGCGCCAAGGGAACGGGCGACCTCCTCGGCGGCGCCGGACTGGTCGCGAAAGGCCTGCCGTGCCAGCAGGTAGACATAAGGATAAAGCGCCGCCGCCAAAACGATGATCGCCGCGCCCATCGAGCGGATTTCAGGGAACCAGTAATCGCGCGAGGTTTGCCACCCCATCAGGCCGCGCATCCCAGTTTGCACCGGGCCGGCGTATTCCAGCAGATCGACCAGCGCATAGGCACCGACATAGGCCGGTATCGCCAGCGGCAGCAAAAGCAGCCATTCCATCCAGGCAGCGCCGGTGAAACGGTAGCGCGCCACCAGCCATGCCGCGCCCGTGCCCACCGCACCGGCCAGCAGCCCAACAGACAACATCAGGATGGCAGTGGTTTTCAGATAGCGAGGCAGAGTGGTGGACAGCAGGTGCGGCCAGATATTGTCGGTCGGGAACAGGGCCAGCCAAAGCACCGCAACGATCGGTGCCAGCACCAGCACCGCAATCAGCATCGCGCCCGCCGACCACGGCTCTAACCGGCGGCGGCGTGGCGGATTGGCGGCGGATATGTTGCCCATCAGATCACTCATGGCCATCCCATGCCCGAAACCGGTTTAACTGTCCAGAAAAGAGCATATATTCGGCCCATACCGGAACCCGGAAATCACGGAGACTTGATGCAGATCGTTCTTCACGCAGGGGTGCATCGCACCGACGAAGGCAGGCTGGCGAAATCGCTGCTGAAGAACGCCAAACAATTCGGCGAACAGGGCGTGGCCGTGCCCCCTGTGGGCCGCTATCGCCGTTTGTTGCGCGATGCCACCAAGAAGGTCGCCGCCGCCGCTGCCCCTGCCGCCAATGCGCGCGAGGTGATGCTGGACGCGCTGCTGGAAGGGGACGAGCGCCCCGACCGCTTGATCCTATCTTCCTCGACCTTGCTGGCCAATGCCAAGACGGCGCTGCAACGGGGCGTTTACTATTCCCGCGCCGCCGAACGGCTGGAGGCGGTCGGGCAGCTTTTCGCGGGCGACCAGATGGAATTGTTCCTGGCGGTCCGCAACCCGGCCACCTTCCTGCCCGCGCTTTACGGTGACGCGCCGCCCTCCACCTTCGTGGACTTTCTGGACGGCGCCGATCCGCGCTCCCTACGCTGGACCGAGATGATATCGCGCATTCGCATGGCCCTGCCGGACGTGCCGGTGACCGTCTGGTGCAACGAGGACACCCCGCTGATCTGGGGCCAGATCCTGCGCGAGATGGGGCAGATTTTTCCGGGGGTGAGGATCAGCGGATCTTTCGATCTGCTGATCGAGATCATGTCAAAGGAGGGCATGCGCCGCTTCCGCCGCTACCTCAAGGACCATCCCGGCATGACCGAGATGCAAAAACGCCGCGTGATGGTGGCTTTCCTTGATAAATTCGCGCTGGAGGAAGAAATCGAGGAAGAACTGGACCTGCCCGGCTGGACCGAGGAACTGGTGGACGAGCTGACCGATATCTACGAGGAAGACTGTTTCCAGCTGTCCCGCATTCCCGGTGTGTCCGTGATCGCGCCCTGATCCGGGACAGCCCTAGCGCTCCAAGTCTGACACATGTTACC
>DFBX01000064.1 GCA_002366795.1 Rhodobacteraceae bacterium UBA3069
CCCGCCGACGTCTACTTCAGCCGACGTCTACTTCAGCCGAGACAAAGCCATCCTGAGAGAAAGGGAAAAGATCAAGAAGCAGACAATCCGACAACGCCGCTTGCAACATCAAAAACAAGCAGCATAATCAATCACACAAACGAGCCAGAGCCTCCTGTGCTCAAGCCGCTCTGACGTCCAACTTTATATGACGACGGACAGTTTTGACTGTGTTTCGCAGGCTCATACCGCGGACCAGTCTACGCGGCGACGCCGATCACCAACCGTACTGCGGTGGCGACAACTCCACAGACCACTATGGCAAGCGCAAGTGGCATCAACGCGCCGAACAGCGTCCATCGCGCGCTGCGCGTTTCTCGCCAGATTGTCCAGATCGTGGTGCCGCAGGGATTGTGCAAAAGCGAAAAGAGCATCAGGCAGACGGCGGTCAGCAGCGTCCAACCGTGGTCGGTCAGTATCGCGCCAAGTTCCGCTCCCTCCAGCTCGATCATCCGGGTCTTGCTGAGGTAGAGCATGATCGCGGTCGGCATCACGATCTCGTTGGCCGGGATCGCGATGATGAAGGAGAGCAGCAGAATGCCGTCAAGGCCAAGCAGATGTCCGAAGGGGTCGAGGAAGCTGTAGACATGCGCAGAAATCGACAACTCGCCGACATTCAGATTGGCCATCAGCCAGATGATCCCGCCCGCTGGCGCGGCCACTATGATGGCGCGCATCAGCACAAAGAAAGTCCGGTCGATCAGCGACGTGTAGAGGATCCGCAACACGTTTGGCCGCCGATACGGCGGCAGTTCGAGGATAAAGGCCGATGGCTCTCCGCGTAGGATCGTTCGCGACAGAGCCCATGAGACGATCAGCGTCGTGATCACGCCGATCACCACGACGCCGACCACCGCGGCCGTGGCAACAAGCGACGCCGCAAACGGGTTTGCCTGCGCCACCATGCCACCGAAGAAAATGGTCGAGACCGCGATGAGCGTTGGAAACCGACCATTGCAGGGCACGAAGACGTTGGTGAGGATGGCGATCAGCCGCTCGCGCGGTGAATCGATCACGCGGCAGGCGATGACGCCGGCCGCGTTGCAGCCGAACCCCATCATCATCGTCAGCGCTTGCTTGCCATGTGCGCCGGCCCGCTTGAAGAGCCAGTCGAGGTTGAACGCGACACGGGGCAGATAGCCCAGGTCTTCGAGCAGTGTGAACAGCGGAAAGAAAATCGCCATGGGCGGCAGCATCACCGACACCACCCAGGCAAGCCCCAGATACACCCCGTCGATGACGAAGCCGCTCAGCCATGCGGGCGCATGCAGCGCTGCAAACAGCATGTGCAAGAGTTCGTAAAGGCTGGTGCCAAGTATTGTAGGTGCCTCGATGCCAAGGTATTCGCTGAACCACCCGGTCAGGCCCCCCTCGGCCATCAACAGACCAGCGAGGAAGGCAGACGGGACATTGGCGCCGACGATGGTGATCCAGAACACCGCGGCGAACAGCACGGCCATAACCGGGATGCCCAGCAGGGGATGGGTCACGACGCGATCGATCCTTTCGCCCGGCAGCCAAAGACGCCGTTTGTGACGCCGGACCGTCTGCGACGCGATATCTTCGGCGTGCTGAAACAGCGTTGTGACCAGTTCATCGCGAAACCGTTCACCGCCGATTTCTTCACGCACAGCATCCGCGTGCCGCAAAAGCTCTTCTGCGTCCGAAGCCCTGTCCTGCCCGGCTTTCGCAGGGCTGTTATCTGCCGGATCGGTGCTCATGGCGAACCCGCTTGTCGCTGCCCCAAACCCGCTAGCTCGCCCGACATGAGCGCCTGGCGGATCCGGTAGTCGCCCTCGATCAGCCGATAGGCGATCCAGCGCGCGTTGCGAAGATCGGGATAAAGCGCGCGGATGCGCGGCACCAGATCATCGACTAGGGCCGTCGCGGCCGCGGGCGGCGCCGGTATTTTCGGCGAGGTCACGATTTGGCCCTGTATCACCCCAGAGATGGCCGCAACCAGATCATCAAGGCCTTCGCCGGAGCTGGCCACCGTGCCGACGGCCGGCACGCCAAGCTCCTCGGACAGTCGGTCGACATCCACCTCGATCCCGGTGCGCCTGGCCTCGTCCATCAGGTTGACGCAGACGACGACCTTGTCGGTAATCTCCATCACTTGGAACACCAGGTTGAGATTGCGCTCCAGCGCCGTGGCATCGACCACGACCACTGTGCAGTCAGGTTCACCGAACAGGATGAAGTCGCGCGCGATCTCTTCGTCGGTCGAGGCGGACAGCAGCGAATAGGTGCCAGGAAGATCGACAAGCTGGTAGATCGCGCCGCCCCGCGAAAACCGGCCTTCGGCGCGTGTCACGGTCTTGCCGGGCCAGTTGCCAGTGTGTTGCCTGAGCCCGGTCAGGGCGTTGAACACCGTTGACTTGCCGGTATTGGGATTGCCCGCCAGGGCAACCGAATAGACCCTGGTCCCGGTTTCAACGGGTTGATCGGCACCGGCCCGGGTTGCCGGACAGTCNNAGGCAGTTGCCACGTAGGAATTTTCCGATCATGGCATTGTCCTTTCATCTGGCTGGTCAGGCTTCGCGGCTGTTTCGATAATGCTGACGAGAACGTTTTCGGCCTGTTCCCGGCGTAGAGCGATGAGCGTATTGCGAATGCGATAGGCATGCGCCTCGTCGCCAAAGTTCGAAAGCACAACGGCGATTCCCGCGCCGGGTGTGAACCCGAGGTCGAGAAGCCGCCTGCGCATCAGCCCGCTGCACCCATCCTTGAGCCCGGCGACTTCGGCCTTTTCGCCGAGGCCCAGGTCCGCCAGCGTGGCCGGAGCCGGACGAAGATCCTCGCCCTCAGGGGCGCCGCGCACATCGATTTGCGCCGCAACGACCGGGGTGATTCTTTGCAGCCCCTCCGCAGTTTGGCAGACAACGCCCTTCGCGTCCTTCTCCACGACGCGAAACACTGTTCCGGGATACAGCCCGGCACGAAGCGCTTCTTTCAATGCCTGGCCCGGCTCGTCTTCGACATGGACGACGACAGCGGGCCGGTCGCAAGGCCAATCGGTGAGCGGGGTGCGTTCCTGTTCCGGAAAGTTGCCAGACTTCGCCGGGATCACGTCCCCATGCGGATCGAGCCGAGGGTGCCCGAGGTGGTCCGAAAGGGCCTCGATCTGGTCCGCTCCCAGGCGGTGCTCTGCGCGTTCTGCCAGATCGTGCAGGCGTTCAAGGGGCTGCTGTGCCTCATCCGCCAGGAAGCGTTCCCAAAACCGGTGTCCGCGCAACACCTGCAACCCCAGACGTTCTCCGGTCTCGGTCGGTTCGATAATGCCCCCTTTGGAGCGAAGAAACCCGGCTTCCTCCAATTCTTCGATGAGCGTGAACATCGCATCTGGCACCAGCCCCAGCCGACCGCCAATTTCGGAAACCGTCAAGGGCCGCCCTTCCTGCCTAGCACTGCACACCTGTTTGAGAACGTCCTCGTATTGGATTGATCTGCGTCGGCGCCGCAATCTGCGGCCAATCTGCACTAGGCCGTAAACACTCAGGATTACGACCGCGAGTAGCACGTATGCGAAGAACCATTCCACCTTGCTGTCCAGACTGCACTCCGTAGTGTTTCATATCAACGCGTTTTGCGATTTTTTTTTGGCTGATTTCGTCGAAAGCCGGGATGATCCGCGTCAAACGAACATCACGCCGAAATCGACCTTCTGCGCCACGCATCCCGGGTTCAGTGTGCGAGAGGAACCGCCAAATCCTGCTGCTCGATCAGGGTCCGGGTCGTTCCGCCAAAGACGCCTTCGCGCAACCTGGAATGACCATAGGCCCCCATCATGACAAGATCGGCGCCCAGTTCCTTTGCTCGCCCGACAATACAATCTCCAGTTTCCTTTCCGCCACTCGGATACCGGGCAACTTTCACGGTGCAGCCATGCCGGCTTAGCCATTCCGCCAGATCTGTTCCCGGGTTTTCACCATCTCGGTTCTCGGTCATGACCGGGTCGAAAATGCCTATGATCACCTCCTGTGTCTGGCGGAGCATCGGCATTGCCTGTTGAACCGCCCTTGCAGAGGGCAATCCTGTGTTCCACGCGACAAATAACCCCTAGGGTTTGACCGCGGCTTCCATTTTTTCTGTGGCAAGAACCACTGCGACCGGTGATCCGAGCAGTATGCCGTGTAGCGCCGGGCCGAAGACACTGCCGACTGTCCGCAGTTCGGGCGTGAGCACGCAAAGATCACACACCATCGCTCTGCGCGCGATCTTGTCCGGTAATTGCGAGGGCTCTCAGTTGAGTATCGACACATCTCCCGAGACCGCTTCGTTCTGAAGCAGAGCCTCGATCTCCTCGGCTTTCGCCGCGAGCGCCTCGTTCTCGGCGATGAAATCCTTTTGCCATTCATCCGGGTGAACCGCGGCCCTTTAGGGGTGAAAATCGGCAGAATAGATCGGCAGTAAAGGGGCCGCCCCGAGCGCCAGAACGGAAAGATGGGCGTCATTGGTGCGAGCGATGTCGATCAAAGGCTCCAGTTCGGTTTTGGAACAGTTCTTGCGGACCAAAGTGAGAATTGTAGAACTTTTCATGTCCAGTTCCCGTCCATTGATTTCCTGAACCTAATTTACCCCGCTTGAGTGATCCGTTTGGTCCGGGTCAAGGCCGCTTCTGCTTTTGCCTCCCGCTTCTGTGCCATCGGCCCGGTATTGATGTGGATGAGCCGCTGGGACACGCCAAGCTGTAACGCGACCAGCCGACACAGGGGCTCGCAGTAGGGCTCGGTATAGTAATTGCTGCGCGCAAGTTCGTCCCGCGCCGCCTCGATTGCGTCGTCGAGCGGTGGCAATGGGTTTTCGCAAAGCAGAAGCTTGATGCCTTGGAAGGTTGCTCCGCCTTTTTCCAGTTTCGCGGTCATGCTCGTTCTCCCTCACGCTACAGTCCCGACCTACCCCTTGCTGCTCACGATGATCGCCGCGGTCACGATGCCCGCCACCAGCGCAACCAGGCTGAACCTTCGCGGTTCGCGCTCGGTATGGGGCAGAAGGTGAGTCGCCCCGACATAGATCAGCGCCCCGGCCGAGAGAGCCAGCGCCGCGCCGAGAACCTCGTCACTGATCCGCGCCACCAACGGGTACGCGGCAAGTGCGCCAAGCGGCGTGGACGCGGCGGCTGCCATGAAGGCCAACACCAGCGCCCGACGCTTCGCAAAGCCACCCTTGAGCAGCAGGAGGTAGGTCACGATACCCTCTGGAAATTCGTGCAATACCATTCCGATAGAGGCGAGGATGCCAGTAAAGAGGCTGATTTTAAAGGTCACCGAATAGATGACCCCGTCGATGAAGGAATGAAATCCGATCCCCACCAGCGGCACCAAGCCAAGGGCGTAGTCAGCGGTCTCGGGCTTGTCGCAAACAAAGCCGGTGAGAAACCGGTTCACCACATGCATCAGCAGGATACCCCGACAGCAGATATACCGGTGCCTTGGCAATCATGCCCAACGCGGTCGGGATCACATGCAAAAAGGAAACCGAGATTAGCACGCCCGCCGCGAAACAGGCAAAATAGGTGGTATTGGCACGGCCCCAAGCCTCGTACGTCGGATCACAATCAGCCCCGCTGTGGTAACGGCTGCGGCCAAAAGACTGGCCATAATTGATGCCCAGAAATGGTTCTCCATGCACGCTCCCTAGTAGGCTGTTGTTGGCCCCATGACCGGGGATCCGCACGCAAACGCGTCGTAAAAGCGATCCCTCACCGGCCCGACAGATGGCCCGAACCGCCCCGCATTGGCGGATACCCAACGCAGCACCAGCTTGCTCTCAGTCCTCCAGCTTTCCCGGTCGCAGCGCTTGGCGGTCCAGACCGCCCTGCTTTGTTGGCGGTCTGCGTTTGGTATCTATCTCAGCGCCGAGCTTGCCAAGGGCACACATGATTTGTCGCAGCAGTTCACCGTTTCGGGCGGGCATGCCTTCATCCTCGGCTACGCTGATCTCGCTGGCATCGTATTCCCACCGGCGCAGGATTTCGGTCTTCTGTGCGTTGGTGAAACCCCCGTCCGCAAGAACGTCCTGAGGGTTGTCAAA
>DFBX01000076.1 GCA_002366795.1 Rhodobacteraceae bacterium UBA3069
CCTCAAAACAAGGTATCCCTGAGGGCCGTGGTAGACCACCACGTCGATAGGCCGGAGATGTAAGTGCAGTAATGCATTCAGTTGACCGGTACTAATTGCCCGATAGGCTTGATTTGATCCAGTAGTAGAAAAACTGGCAAAGTCAAAAGCATACATCACATTAGTTATACATGACTTGGACAACACGTTGGGCTTTTCCTTGGTTTGGTGGTCACAGCACGAGCAAAACACCCGATCCCATCCCGAACTCGGCAGTTAAGTGCCGTCGCGCCAATGGTACTGCGTCTTAAGACGTGGGAGAGTAGGTCACCGCCAAACCTAGAAAAAGCCCAACACGTATCTCTCTTAAACGATGAATTCAGAAAAGCCGCTACCCTGATGGGTGGCGGCTTTTTTGTTGTGATCCTTCCGCCGTACAACAGGCCTACTTCGGTTGAGACTGAAGTCGAACGGAAGCCTTCTGGTGCAACGTCGCGCAGAACGGTATGTTCCCCCAAATTCAAGGGGTTCCATGCTGACCAAACGATTCAGGATCATTTTCGCAGCGGCTGTTTTGCTTGCCACGCCGGCTTTGGCCGACAGCGTGACCGTGTTCGCAGCGGCCAGCCTTGGAACGGCGTTGAAAGAGGTCGCCGACGCTTTTAAAAATGACACCGGGCATGATACGGTTCTGTCGTTTGCGGGGTCATCTACGCTCGCGCGACAGATCGAACAGGGCGCTCCGGCGGATGTGTTCATTTCGGCCAATTTGGCCTGGATGGACCGCTTGCAAAACAGGGGGCGGCTTGCTCCCGATACGCGCACAGATATTTTGTCGAATCAATTGGCGTTGATTTCTCACGACCCAACTGCGGAAACAAACGTGTCCGACGCATTGGCGCATCTGCCCGCCGACGGGCATCTTGCCATGGGGCAGGTCAACGCCGTGCCTGCGGGTATCTACGGCAAAGCTGCATTGGATCATTTGGGCCTTTGGGCGGACGTGTCGTCTCGGGTCGTTCAAGCTGATAACGTCCGCGCGGCCCTGGCGCTGGTCGCATTGGGCGAGGCCGAGATGGGCATCGTCTATACGACCGACGCCAAGGCAGAGCCACGGGTCACGCTGGTGGCCGAATTTACCCCCGACACACACTTGCCGATCACCTACCCCGCCGCCATCATCGAGAGCCGAACAACCGATGCGGCGCTGGAATTTTTGAATTATTTAAAAAGCGATACCGCCATCGCGATCTTTATCGCGCAGGGTTTCGCGCGAGCCACCGAATGATGGGCTGGCTTGGCCCAGAGGAATGGCAAGCGGTTGCGCTGTCGTTGCGCGTCTCGTTTTGGGCGATGCTTCTTTCGCTGCCTTTCGGGGTGCTGGTGGCATATGCACTGGCGCGGTGGCGCTTTCCTGGAAAGGGGTTGTTGAACGGGTTGGTGCACCTGCCGCTGATCCTTCCGCCGGTGGTTACGGGGTACCTGCTGCTGCTGGCTTTTGGTACGCGCGGCCCGATCGGCGGTGTGCTTGAACAGATTGGCATCGTATTTGCATTCCGTTGGACTGGTGCCGCTTTGGCGGCCGCTGTCATGGGATTTCCCTTGTTGGTGCGCGCTATCCGCCTGTCGATCGAAGCCGTGGACCCGAAGCTGGAGCAGGCAGCGGCCACCCTTGGCGCTTCACGCTTTTGGGTGTTTTTGACCGTCACTCTGCCGTTGATATTGCCGGGGCTGCTGGCTGGCGCGGTGTTGGCCTTTGCCAAGGCGATGGGGGAATTTGGCGCGACCATCACCTTTGTGTCCAACATTCCGGGACAAACGCAAACGCTGCCCTCTGCCATCTATGCCTTTTTGCAAGCGCCCGATGGGGAACAGGCCGCGATGCGTTTGGTGATCGTTTCTGTTATGGTCGCAATGTCGGCGCTGCTGCTCTCTGAATTGCTGGCGCGACGCATTGCCCGCAGGGTGGGGGGCGCATGACGCTATCAGTATCCCTGTCCCACCATTTGCCGGGGTTTGATCTCGACGTGTCTTTTGATGCGCCACCGGGGATAACAGTGCTGTTCGGTCAATCCGGTTCGGGCAAGACGACGATCATCAATGCGGTAGCGGGGTTGTTGCGCACGGATCACGCGCGCGTATCGGTGGGGGGGCGTGTCTTGTGCGACACCGATGCGGGCATCTGTATGCCCCCCGCGCGCCGCCGCCTTGGCTATGTCTTTCAAGAGGGGCGGCTTTTTCCTCACCTGACCGTGCGGCAGAACCTTGGTTATGGCCGGTGGTTCGCACCGAAAACTGCGCTGCATGCAGATATGCCGGCCGTGGTTGAAATGTTGGGCATAGGCCATCTGTTGGACCGTCGCCCCGCCGCCTTGTCTGGCGGTGAAAAGCAGCGGGTTGCAATTGGGCGTGCGTTGCTGTCCGGGCCGGACATGATCTTGGCGGACGAGCCTTTGGCGGCGCTGGATGCCTCGCGCAAGGCGGAAATCCTGCCCTATTTTGAATCCCTGCGTGACGAGTTGTCCGTGCCGATCCTCTATGTCAGTCACTCGGCCAGCGAGGTTGCGCGACTGGCCACGACTGTGGTCGCGTTGGAAAACGGCCAGGTGGTTCGTCAGGGCGCAGCAGCCGAGGTTTTGGGCGATCCGCAAGTCACGCCACTGGGGCCGCGGCAAGCCGGTGCGATGATCCAGGCCCGCGTTGTCAAACACCATCGCGACGGGTTGAGCGAGCTGGATGCTGGCGGGGTGCAGCTGCTGGTGCCGCGTGTCGCGGGTGCGTCCGGCAGCGCCCTGCGCCTTCATATCGCCGCGCAAGACGTGATGCTGGCAACCATCCGACCAGAGGGGATTTCCGCGCTGAACATCATCCCCGCGCAGGTGCGCGAAATACGCATGGGCTATGGACCGGGGGCTTTGGTGCAACTGTCGGCTGGGGGCAACCTGATCCTGTCGCGGGTGACGCGCCGGTCCGTCGATGCGCTGGAATTGCACACCGGCCAGCAGGTGTTTGCCGTGCTCAAGGCCGTATCGGTGGCCAAATGATCAGGGCAACGGGTCGGTTCTGAATAGCGTGACCTTTAGCCCGCCATGGGGCACGGGCCGTTCTGTTGGCAGAAACGGCAGGTTTGTGACGCGGGCCAGCGACGGCTCGGATGTGACAATGCCCACGCGCCACCCTGCAAAGCGGCTGTTCAGAACTTCGCCAATTGCGCCGTAAAGCCCGTAAAGCAGTTTCTTGTTGCCGATCCGCGCGCCGTAAGGCGGGTTGATCATCACCAGTCCAGGCGGGCCTTCGGGCGGGGTCAGGTCGGATAGCGGCTGGCAGGTGAAAGCGGTCAGTGGGGCCACGCCCGCGCGATCGGCATTGGCCTGCGCCATGCGCACCGCGCCCGCATCGCGGTCAAAACCGAAAAAGCGCGGGCTGCCCTGCACATCGACCGGGCGATGCATATCGGCAAAGGCACCGCCATCATAGTTGGCAAGGTGTTGGAAGGCGAATTCGCGCGCGCGTCCCGCCTGCAAACCCGCGGCGATCTCGGCCGCCTCGATCGGGAAGGTGCCGGACCCGCACATCGGATCGACCAAGGGTTCGGTCCCGTCGAACCCGCATTGGCGTAGGAACAGCGCCGCAAGGGTTTCGCGCATGGGGGCCTTGCCCACCCCCTGCTTGTGGCCGCGTTTGTGCAGGCTTTCGCCCGACGTATCCAGCGACAGCGTCACGCGGTTGTCCTCGATCCGGGCCTTGATGACCAGCGCGGCATCGGCAGCGATGGTAATGCCGTGGCTTTCGTGCAGGGCGGTTTCGATCCGTTGCGCCGCCGCCCCCGCGTGATAGATTTTGGAGGCGCGGTTGGTGCTCACCTCGACCTTCACGGGCACGTCCGCACGCAGCAGATCGCCCCATGGAAATTTGCGCGCGCGCTTGTCCAGCTGGGCAAGGTGGAACGCCATGAATGATCCGATCCGCGCCAGAACCCGCGTCGCGCCGCGCATTTCCAGGTTGGCGCGCCAGACATCTGGCCAGTGTCCGGTAAAGGCGACGCCGCCCTGCACGCGGGCCGCCCCGGCAAAGCCGCGCTCGATGGCTTCGTCCAGCAGGGCATCTTCCAGCCCGGGGGCGGCGACGAGGAAAATTTCAAATGGTTCATTCTGGCTCATTGCGCCTGCTTAACGGCAAACCCCGTGCCCCGCGACAGGTTTTTCGAAGGCATCAATACGCAAAAGGGGCGCGAAGGTTTCCCGCCGCGCCCCTTGCTTGATGTCCGAACCGATCAGGCTGCCTTCAGCGCGTTCATGATGCGGGTCAGGTGGAAATCGGTATCGCCAAGCTGGGCGTCCAGCATGATAAGCCGCTTGGCGAAATGCGAGATCGGGTATTCCCATGTCATCGCGATGCCGCCATGCATCTGGATCGCCTCTTCGGCGATCAGGCGCGCGGCGCGGCCAATCATGTTTTTCGCCATGGAGGCATAGCGCGTGGCATCCGCCCCGCCCAGTTCCGCCGCCGCCTTGATGGTGATCGAACGGGATTGTTCGATCTCGGTCAGCATGTCCACGGCGCGGTGTTGCAGCACTTGGAATTTGCCAATCGGAACACCGAACTGCTTGCGCTGTTTCAGGTAGTCCACTGTGGTGTCATGGGTGACGGCCATGGCACCCACGGCCTCGGCGCACAAGGCGACGACACCGGCGTTCAGCGCGTCTTGCACCGCGTAGGCTGCATCGGCAATCAGCAGCTTGGCGCGCGTGCCGTCCATCAGCAGTTCGGCTGCGCCGCCGCCATCCATCATCGGATAGCTGACCACGTTGGCGTCAGCAGCCTGCACTTCGAACACGGCCAGCTTGCCGTCCAGCTTGGCGGCGACAAGGAACATCTCCGCGACTTGACCGCCGTAAACAGAGGTTTTGCGACCCGACAGCACATGCCCGTCGCCCGATGTAGCGGCCGAACATTCAATATATGCCGGATCATAGGGCGCTTCGACTTCGGACACGGCAAAGGCGTATTTGGTCGCGCCGGACAGCAGCGCCTCCTGATCCGCGCCTGCCTTGGTCATCAGACGCGAGGCCATCAGCGCGCCCAGAACCGGCTCGCAGTTCAGGGTGGTGCCCAATGCCTCGAACACGACGTTGATGTCGAAGCCAGAGCCGCCAAACCCGCCCGCGTCTTCGGGGGCAAGCGCAAACAGCGCGCCCAGTTCGGCCATTTCATCCCATTTTGCGTGGTCGTGACAGGGCAGGTCATAGGCGACCTTGTTCCGATGTTCGACGGGGTATTGCTCGGTCAGATAGCGAGTCAGGCTATCTTGAAGCATGCGGCGGTCTTCGGTCAGAGAGAAATCCATCTTATCACAGCTCCAGCATGGTCTTGGTCAGGATGTTTCGCTGAATCTCGTTCGATCCACCGAAAATCGAGGTTTTACGGTTGTTGAAATAGCGCGCGGCGTTGTTGGCCGTGTCTTCGGGGCCGAACATAAGGTTGCCGTCGGTCACATGACCGGGGAAGGGCGCAGCGACGGGGCCAAGCGCACGGCGCGCCAGATCTTTCAGTTCCTGGTTGATGACGGTGCCCTTGATTTTCAGGATCGAGGTTTCCGGCCCCGGCGCACCCTGTTGTTGCGCCTTGTAAAGCATCCGCAGGTTGGTCAGCTTCATCGCTTCAAGGTCGATTTCCGCCTGCGCGACGCGGGCGGCGAACAGCGGGTCTTCGGCCAGCGGTTTGCCATTGCGGCGCACGGTGCGGGCCAGTGCCTTGACCTCCTCCAGCGATTGCATGGAAAAGCCAACGCCGGCGATGCCGGTGCGTTCGTGGGTCAGCAGGTACTTGGCGATGGTCCAGCCCTTGTTTTCCTCGCCCACGAGGCTGGAACAGGGCACGCGCACGTCGGTAAAGAACACCTCGTTCACCTCGTGCCCGCCCTCGATCAGCTTGATCGGGCGCAGCTCCACACCCGGGGCGTTCATGTCCACCAAGATGAAGGAAATGCCTTCCTGCTGCTTGGCATCGGGATCGGTGCGGCACAGGCAGAAGATTTTATCGGCGTGCTGACCAAGGGTGGTCCAGGTTTTTTGGCCGTTGATCACCCATTCGTCACCATCGCGCACCGCGCGGGTTTTCAGCGACGCAAGGTCGGACCCTGCACCCGGTTCGGAATAGCCCTGACACCACCAGTCGGACCCGTCCAGAATGCGCGGCAGGATGGTTTTCTTCTGTTCTTCATTGCCGAACTTGATCAGCACCGGACCCAGCATCGACAGGCCGAAGGGCACGATGCGCGGGGCGTAGGCCTTGCAGCATTCATCCTCGAAAATGTATTTTTCCACCGGGGACCAGCCCGGACCGCCGTATTCCACGGGCCAGATCGTCGCCAGCCAGCCCTTCTTGTTCAGGATGGCGTGCCATTCTTCCATCAGTTCCTTGGTCAGCTCGCCGCCCGAACGCACGGCGTCGGACATATACTCGGGCAGGTTCTCTGCCAGATAGCTGCGCACTTC
Organism: Rhodobacteraceae bacterium UBA3069; assembly: GCA_002366795.1. Taxonomy (GTDB): domain Bacteria; phylum Pseudomonadota; class Alphaproteobacteria; order Rhodobacterales; family Rhodobacteraceae; genus UBA3069. The sequence goes on from DFBX01000076.1 coordinate 6,477, forward strand.
GTCACGGAATGCGCGCTCCTCGGGGGTAAAGTTCAGATCCATGGATCAGGCCTCCTTGTTGAGATCAGCAAAGCTGGTGGCATCGGCAGCCATCTTGCGCAGCAGGTCCGGCACCTGCCAGTAATTGGGGTCTTCTTTCGCGTAGGTTTCGATCCGTTTTACCAGTTCGACCGCGCCGATCGTGTCGGCGTAATGCAGCGGCCCGCCGCGGTGGCGCGGGAAGCCGTAGCCGAACAGGAACACCATATCCACATCCAGCGGGCGCTTGGCGGTGCCATCCTCGACCACGCGGGCCGCTTCGACGATCATGGCGGTCATGTAGCGGTCCACGATCTCTTCGTCGGTGAACTGCCGCGGGGTGATGCCGTTTGCGGCGCGCACCTCGTCGATGATGGTGGCGACCGCCTCGTTGGGCACGGGCGCACCCGCGTCATAGACGTAATAGCCCTTGCCGGTCTTGCGCCCGAACCATCCATTTTCGCAGATGCGGTCGGCCACATCACCGGCATAGCGTTCGTTCGGGTCGCGCGTTTCGGCCTTGCGCTTGCGGGTCATCCAGCCAATGTCCAGCCCCGCCAGATCGCCCACCTTGTGCGGCCCCATGGCGAAACCGAATCTTTCCAATGCGTTGTCCACCTGTTGCGGGCTTGCGCCGTCCAGCACCAGATAGCTTGCCGTTTTGCCGTAATGGGCCAGGATGCGGTTGCCGATGAACCCGTCGCAGACCTGCGCCAGCACGCCGACCTTTTTCAGTTTCTTTGCCAGGGCAAAGCCGGTCGCCAGCACGTCGGGCGCGGTTTTAGCACCCTGCACGATCTCCAGTAGGCGCATCACGTGGGCGGGCGAAAAGAAGTGCAGCCCGATCACGTCTTCGGAGCGCGAGGTGCAGTCGGCAATCTCGTTGATATCCAGATAGGATGTGTTTGACGCAAGGATCGCACCTTTTTTGCAGATGCCATCCAGCTCGCCGAAGATGTCCTTTTTCACGTCCATCTGTTCGAACACGGCCTCGATCACAAGATCCACATCGGCCAGTGCTTCCATCTCCAGCGACGGCTCCAGCATGGCCAGCGTCGCGTCGCGCTTGTCGGCCGACAGTTTCCCTCGCGAGACAGCCCCATCAAGGTTCTTGGTGATGGTATTTACACCACGCTCCAGCCCTTCGACGGCGACCTCGATCAGGCGCACGGGGATGCCCGACAGCAGGCAGGACGTGGCAATGCCCGACCCCATGGTACCGCCGCCGATCACGCCGATCTTGTCCAGCGGGCGGGTGTCGCCCTTGGCCTCGGGAATGTTCGATACGGCGCGCTCGCCGAAGAATGCGTGGATCATGCCGGCGCGCTGCGGGGTTTGCATCGCATCCATGAATACCTTGCGCTCCACCGCCAGCCCTTCGGTCAGCGGGCCGGTCGATGCGGCCACGGCCTCGACAACCTTGTGTGGGGCAAACAGGTGCGCCTGTTTCGCCTTCAGCATCGCGGCGGTGTCTTCCAGTGCCTTGTCGTCGGGGGTGGTGTCGATCTGATCGGTGTGGCGGGTTTGCAGATCGCCGCTGATCACATCGGCGGCGGCTTGCAGCGCCACATCGTACGGTGTGCCCGCGTCGATCCGGTCGATCAGACGCTTTTCAAGCGCCTCTTTCGCGCCGACCTGACGGCCCGACAGGCACATATCCAGCGCGAAGGGAATTCCGGTCAGGCGCGGCACACGTTGGGTGCCACCCGCGCCGGGCAGCAGGCCAAGGTGAATTTCCGGTAAGCCAACGCGCAGCCCTTCGATGCCAACGCGGGCGTGGGTGGCAATGCCCAGTTCCAGCCCGCCACCAAGCGCGGTGCCATGCATGATCGAAAGGACGGGGATGGCCGAGGCTTCGACCTCGTTCAGCAGATCCGGCAGGGCTGGGGGCTGCGGCGGCTTGCCGAATTCCTTGATGTCCGCACCCGCAACAAAGGTGCGGCCCGCGCAATAGATGGCGATCACCTTGGCCGTGCCTTCAGCGTTCAGCTTGGCTATCGCGTCTTGCAGACCCTTGCGCACGGCCAGACCAAAGGCGTTGACCGGCGGGTTGTCGATGCAGATCAGGGCGATGTCGCCCTTCCGCTCGATCATGATGTTTTCGTTGATCTTTTCGGTCGGCATGTCGGATTCCCTATCTTGTCACTTGGCGTTCACACGGCAAGAGGATGGCGGGCCAGATTGCCCCGCGTCTCCTCCCCTTTGATGAGTGAAGGTAAAGCGCGGTTGGGGCTGCGTCAATCCGGTGGAATTATGTTTTGCGGTGCGGAATACAGCCGTGACGCGGGGTTATGGGATGATCTCGAACCTCTCTACATCGACCAGCCCGCGGTCGGTGATCTTCAGCGCGGGAATCACCGGAAGGGCAAGGAATGCCAATTGCAGGAACGGCTCCTCCAGTGTGACGCCAAGGGATTTGGCGGCGGCGCGCAGGTCGGTCAGCTGGGCGTAAACGGTCTCGAACGGATCAAGGCTCATCAAGCCGGCCAAGGGCAGCGGGCATTCGGCCAGAACCTTGCCCGCGTCGGTGACGACAAACCCGCCCTCGATTTCTGACAAGCGGTTCGCGGCCAAGGCCATGTCGGCATAATCGACCCCCACCACGGCAATGTTGTGATGGTCGTGACATACGGTCGAGGCGATGGCCCCACGTTGCAGCCCGAAGCCGCGCACGAACCCCGTGGCGATGTTGCCGTTCTTGCCATGCCGTTCCACCACGGCAATACGGATCAGGTCGCGCTTGGGATCGGGGCGCTTGTCGCCGTCCTCAATGGCAATCTCCTCGTGCTGGTGTTCGGTGATGATCTTGCCTTCCAGAATGCCGATCACATGGGTGTCGGGCGTATTGGCAGGGCTGCGGAAGCTTTCGGGTGTCACCTCGGGCGCGAGGACCGACGCCCTTCCCACGGGCGCAATAATTTCGCGTTGCGCGAAATTGTCCGGAATTGCTTCAATTCCGGCGCAGAACACGCGGGACGCGCGGCACTCCTCAAGGCTGTCCAGCACCACGATATCGGCGCGTTTGCCCGGCGCGATCTGGCCGCGATCCTTCAGGCCGAAGGCTTCGGCCCCTGACAGTGACGCGGCGCGATAAACGGCAAGGGGCGGCACGCCCAGCCGGATCAGTTCTCGGATCATGTAATCCAGATGGCCATGTTCGGCGATGTCCAGCGGGTTCCGATCATCGGTGCAAAGGCACATATAGGGGGCAGTCGTTTCCGTCAGCACCTCGGCCAAGGCGTGCAGATCCTTGGACACTGACCCCTCGCGGATCAGCACCCGCATCCCCTTGCGCAGTTTCTCGCGTGCTTCCTCGGCGGTTGTCGCCTCGTGTTCCGTGCGGATGCCGGCGGAAATATAGCTGTTCAGGTCGCGGCCGGACAGTTGCGGGCAGTGCCCGTCGATATGGCCGCCGCGAAACAGCTCCAGCTTGGCCAATGCGGCGGGGTCTTTGAACAGCACGCCTGGGTAATTCATGAACTCGGCCAGACCGATGCCTTGGGGATGGTTCATCAGCGGACGCAGGTCATCCGCTGTGATCGTCGCGCCCGAGGTTTCCATATCCGTCGATGGCACACAGGAGGACAGCTGCACGCGAATGTCCATCAACGTGCGGGTCGCGGCCTGTTGGAAATACCGTATCCCGTCCGGCCCGATCACGTTTGCAATCTCGTGCGGGTCGCAAATGGCGGTGGTCACCCCGCGCGGCAGCACGCAGCGGTCGAACTCAAAGGGCGTGATCATCGAGCTTTCGATATGCAGATGGGTGTCGATGAAACCCGGCACCATGATTTGTCCGGTCACGTCGATCACCTGCTTGCCCTCGTATTCCGCGCAGGTGCCAACGATCATGTCGCCGCAGATGGCCACATCGCCGTCCAGCAATTCACCGGTGACAAGGCAGAGCACCTTACCGCCCTTCAGCACTATGTCGGCAGGTTCGGCCCCACGGCCTTGGTCGATGAGGGATGACAGGTCCGGCATGGCGATGTTCCTTCTTTGGGACCAAGATAGGGTGTCATGGTCCAAAGGGCGAGGGGGCGCGCGCCGTGCCTAGCCGCGTTTGCCGCGCGCTGCCGACAGAATGGACAAAGCGGCAAAGATCAGGGTTGCGCAACAAACGATGGTCGGCCCTGCTTGGGTGGACAGTTGAAAAGCCGCCCAGAACCCGCCCAAAGCGGCGCTTGCGCCTATGGCAGCGGCCATCAGCAGCATTTGTTCGGGGGTGCGGGCCAGTGTGCGGGCCGCAGCGGCGGGGATGATCAGCAGCGCGGCGATCAGCAGAACGCCCACCACCTTGATGGCCACGGCCACGACCAGCGCCAGCGCCACGGTCAGCACCAGTTGTTCGCGCCGCGGGTTCAAGTCAGAGGACCAAGCCAGATCCTCGCTGAGGGTTGCCGTTAAAAGCGCGTTCCAACGCCAGCCAATCAGCGCCATGACCAAAACGGCTCCGCCCCAGATCACAGCCAGATCGCCCTTGGTCACGGCAAGGATATCACCGAACAGATAGGACATCAGGTCGATCCGCACACCCGGGATGAACGACACGGCCACCAGGCCAAAAGCCAGCGCGGAATGGGCCAATACGCCCAGGATCGTGTCCATCGCATAGCCGCGTCCCGAAAGAGCCGTGACCGTCAGTGCCATCAGCAGCGCGACCCCGACAGCCCCGACGAAAACCGAAATCGACAGGGCCAAAGCCAGCGCCACCCCAAGGATCGAGGCATGGGCGGTTGCGTCCCCGAAATAAGCCATGCGCCGCCAGACGACGAAGCAGCCCAAGGGCGCGGCGGCCAGCGCCACGCCCAGACCGGCAAGCGTGGCGCGGATGGTGAAATCGTCCAGCATCAGGCGGTGCCCTCATGGTCGTGCTCGTGGTGGGCGTGATCATGCCCGCAGCCCTCGTCATGGCTGTGCGAATGTTCGTGCCGGTATAGCGCCAGTGCGCCGCCTGTGCCGGTTCCGAACAGGGCGCGGTATTCCGGGGCCGAAGCGACAATTTCGGGTGTGCCGTGGCAGCAGACATGCCCGTTCAAGCAAATCACGCGATCCGATGCGCTCATCACCACATGCAATTCGTGGCTGACCATAAGGATCGCGCAGCCCATGGTGGCGCGGACCTCCTCGATCTGGCGGTAGAAGGCGGCTGATCCGGGTTGATCCAGACCTTGCGTCGCCTCGTCCAGCAGCAAAAGCTGCGGTTCCTCGATCAGGGCGCGGGCCAGAAGCACCCGCTGGAACTGCCCGCCGGACAGGTCCGACATCTGGCGGTGCCGCAAATCATGCAGTCCCGCGCCATGCAGCGCCTGCGTGATTTGCGCCCGTGAATGGCGGCGAGGCAGGGACAGGAACCGCTCGACCGTCATCGGCAGGGTTGGATCGATTTGCAGCTTTTGCGGCACGTATCCGATATGCAGACCGTCGGCCTTTTCGATGGTTCCCTCGTCGGGGCGCACCGCGCCGATGATTGTGCGCAAAAGGGTGGATTTACCGGACCCGTTCGGCCCGACAATGGTGACGATCTCGCCCGGTTCAATCGCCAGATTGACACGGCTTAGTGCCTGGTGTCCGCCATGACGCACGGAGATATCGGTCAGGGTGACAAGGCTCATGGCTGTGCCTGTTGGCAGGTGGGGCACAGGCCTTGCGCCTCGATCACCGCGTGTTCGATGGCAAATCCAGTGTCGGCGGCGATGCGGCCAAGGGGGGCGTCTTGCATATCGGCCTTGGCCTCCTCGACCGTGCCGCAGCCGTGGCAGATCAGGAAAACGGGTGTATGGCTCGCCTCGGAATGGGTGCAGGCGATATAGGCGTTCAGCTGTTCGACCTTATGGGCGAACCCGTGATCGACCAGAAAGGACAGCGCGCGATACGCGACGGGCGGTTGAGAGCCAAGCCCCTCGGCATCCAGCACAGCCAGAATGTCGTAAGCGCCCATGGCGCGGTGTTGTTTCAACAAAATCTCAAGCACGCGGCGGCGCACGGGGGTCAGTTGCAGCCGGTGCGTGGCGCAATGCGCCTCTGCCCGCTGTAAAGCATCGGTCACGCAGTGGCTGTGGTCATGGCTGGCGAAACTGTTTGTCATGGCGAAAAGCAATAGCGCCGAAAAATGGGGATTGCAATGTTATAACGTACCATATAGCTCTTGCGCCAAATTCACCAAGGAGCCGCCCCATGTTCAAGTTTCTTCCCCTTGCTTTCGTCGCCCTGCCGACCCTGGCCCTTGCCGAAGTGCCCAAGGTGGTGGCCGATATCGCCCCCGTTCACGCATTGGCGGCGCAGGTGATGAAGGGGGTCGGCACGCCGTCATTGGTGGTGCGCCAGGGGGCCTCGCCCCATGATTATGCGCTGAACCCGCAAGAGGCCGGCGCGCTACAGGATGCCGACGTGGTGATCTGGTTGGGCCATGATCTGACCCCGTGGCTGGAGCGGCGGATCGACGGGCTGGCCCCCGATGCCTTGTCGATGGAACTGCTGGACCTGCCGGAAACGCAGGTTCTGGACCGGCGCGAAGGCACCTTGTTCGAGGCGCACGGCCATGCCGCCGATGAAGATGGCGATCACGATCAGGATCACGATCAGGATCACGATCATGGGCACGATCACAGCGGCGCAGGGCGCGATCCACACGCATGGCTGGACCCGCAGAATGGCGCGGCATGGTTGGGGGTGATCGCGGCTGAACTGTCCCGCATCGACCCGGACAACGCCGCCACCTATGCCGCCAATGCCAAAGCAGGGGCCGAGGATATCGTGCAGCTGACCGCCGAATTGCAGGCCGATCTGGCCCCGCTGCATGACCGTCCCTTTATCGTGTTCCATGACGCGTACCAGTATTTCGAACAACGCTTTGACCTGAGCGCAGCAGGCGCAATCAATCTGTCCGATGCCACCCGCGCCAGTGCCGACCGCGTGGCTCAACTTCGCAATGCCGTCGAGGCGGGCGGCATTACCTGCGCCATGTCAGAGCCGCAGTTCAACGACCGGCTGATCAATAGCGTCTTCGGCGACCTGGTCAAAAAGGGCGTGCTGGACCCGCTTGGATCGTCCCTTCCGGCAGGCCCGCACTTGTATGCTGGAACCCTGCGCGACATGGCGCAATCGTTTCAGGACTGCCTTTCCGATTAGACGCGGGGAAATGTGCCGCCTATCGTCATGCCTGACACATTGAAACCGAAAGGTATGACCATGGCGGGCACATTCGACGAAGACCTGTTCCTGAAGGGGCTAGAGCAGCGCAAAGCCACGCTTGGCGCAGAATATGTGGAAAAGAACCTTGCGGTCGCGGATGATTTCACGCGCCCTTTCCAAGAGGCGATGACCGCATGGTGCTGGGGGTTCGGCTGGGGCGACGAAGTGATCGAACCGAAGACTCGTTCGATGATGAACCTCGCCATGATCGGGGCGCTGGGCAAGATGCACGAATGGGAAATCCATTGCCGTGGGGCGCTGAACAATGGCGTCACGCGCGAAGAAATCCGCGCGATCATCCATGTGGTCGGTATCTATTGCGGCGTGCCGCAGGCGTTGGAATGTTTCCGCGTGGCCCGCAAGGTGCTGGACGAAAGCTAGACCCTAGCAGTTGAACCGGATCGGTAGGTTGACCGATGTCGCCCCGGTCACACCGCGCGGGGCGGCGGGCAGGCGCGCGCCCTTGGCCGCCGTCAATGCCGCCTTGTCCAAGGCTCCATTCCCCGAGGATTTCAACAGCGCCAGCCCGACCAGTTGACCCGAGGTGGCGATCTTAAGCCGCAGGGTCGCCGTGCCGGATGCGTGGCAATTGCGAGGTGCGCGTTTTTTGCGTTCGATCCGGGTGCGAATGCCGGCATGCCATTTCGCCAGTGCCTTGGGCGAGTTGGCGGCTTTCTTGGTGGCGACCTTTGCCTTGCCGTTCTTGCCCGCATTGCCCTTGTTGCCCGCGCCTGCCGCTTTTTGCGCGGCGCGGGGGGTGGTGCCGGATTTGGATTTCGGCTGCGATGTTTTCTGCGAAGGTTTCGCAGTGGCTTGCGCCTTTGGGGCGGGTTTCGCCTTGGGTCTGGTCTTGGGGGCAGGCCGCGCGGCGGGTGCGGTGTCGATTGCGGGGCTGTCGGGCTGCGCCTGCGGCATGGCCATCTGCGGGGCTGGCAGCGCTGGGCGCGGCGCACTGTCGGCGCGCGGCGCGGCTTGCTGCGCATCCGGTATCGCGGCCTCGGGCGCGGGCATTGCGACCTCGGTCATGGTCTGGGGCGGGGCGGTCCATGCCTCGACCATCTCCGTCATGCCCTGCGGTGCCGCGGCAAGAGTGACAACGGCGCGCCCGTCATCCCCGCTGGCAGGCGGCATTCCCACGGGGGCAGCCACGAACAGCGCCACATGGCTGGCGATCGCCACCGAGCCAAAGAACAAAGGTTCCAGTATCCGGATCATTTGGCCCCCGTCACAAGCTGGATATCGGTGATGCCCAGCCTCGTCAGGCGCGGTAACAGCGCCGCAACGGCGGATGCGGGCAGCGCGGCATCGGCGCGGATGGTCAGGGGCATATCGGCGGCGCGGGCGGACAGGGCGGTGAATACGTCCTCGCCGCGCGCCTCTTCGAACGCCATTTGCCCATCGGCCGCCAGGTAAAGCGTATCGGGCTGCGCCTCGGCTTCTTCGCCCATGGCCTCGGGCGGGGTGATCTCGAACGGATCAGAGGGGGCGATCTGCGCGGTCATCAGAAAAAAGATCAACAGCAGGAACACCACGTTGATCATCGGCACGATGCTTTCGGGGCGGGGGCGGCGCGGGGGCGTGGCGAATTCCATGACCTATTCCTCTACCAACACAAGGCCGGTCAGCCCTGCAGCCGACAGGGGGGCCATCACATCGACCAGATTCTGTAGCGCGGCCCCGTCCATGGGGCGCAGCACGATGATATCGGCGGGGGTTTCCATCATGTCCGGCAGCCTGGCCAGTGCCGCGTCCAGCGTCATGGCCGTGCCATTAAGGCGCAGCCCATCGGGGGTCACGTCGATCAGGCGGGGCGGGCCGGAATATTCCGCCTGTCCACTGCCTGCCGTTTGCAGGCGCAGCCCGTTATCCACCCCGAATTTCGCCGCCAGCATGAAGAACACCAGCAGCAGGAACACCACGTCGATCATTGGCGTTAGGCTGGGCTTGCGCCGGGGGCGTGGGGCGGCAAAGGCGAACATTAAGTGTTGCCCTTCGGTGCGCGGGTGAAGATGCGTGTCGCGGCATCTTCCATGTCGCCCTGCACCCGTTCTGCCACGCTTTCAAACCATGTCAGCGCCATCGAGGCGGGTATCGCCACGGCCATGCCTGCGGCGGTGGTCAAAAGCGCTTCCCAGATGCCACCGGCAAGGGCGGCGGGGTCGGCGCGGTTACCTGCCTCTTGCAGCGCCTGAAACGCCTCGATCATGCCCAGAACCGTCCCTAGAAGGCCGATGAGGGGCGCGATGGTGGCGATCAGTTCCAATGCGCGCAATCCGCTGCGGGTGCCCGACAACAGGGACTTGGCGACCCGGGTGGTTTCCTCGCGCGCATCCGTTTCGGAAAGGTCGGACATGCGCGCCTGCATCGCGGCCAGGGCCAGGCGCGCGCGCAAGGACCGGCGCGGGGTCAGGCGGGCGATGGCCGCATCTGTCTGCCCCTCGGACCAAAGGGTCACGGCTTCTTCGGTGGCCTTGCCAGCCCATGCGCCAGCCAGCGACAGGCGCCACGCCTTCCACAGGATCAGCGCGACGGTCAACATCGACAGGATCACGATGACCCACAGCGCGGGGCCGCCGGTTTCAAGAAAGGCGCGGATGCGGTCGGCGTTCATGGGCAAGTCTCCGGTTGCAGCGGCAGGCCTTTTGCCTGCGGGTATTGGCGGTGCCAGTCCAGCGCACCGGCGTGGATGGCATCATAGACGGCGCGGCCCAGTGCCTCGCCCTGAGGGGTGTGCAGGCCGGCATATGGGCAATCGCCCGCCGGTGCCGCGACGGCGATGCAATCGGTGCCGGTGCCCGTGGCGATGCCATGGGGCAGGATCAGCCCCGCGTCCATCACGGCGGCGGTACGGGCCTGCGCAGCGATGGACAGCGCCTCGATCAGGGCGGCATCGGTCAGGCCGATATCAAGCGCCACGCACAGGTTTATCGTTCCCCAGTCGCGGTGCGAGTAATCCGTGCGGGTGCCAACCCGTTCGGCATTGGACAGGCCCGTGGTCGCGGTGCAGCGGGCAGTAACGCCATCTACGGTTGCCACGGTCCGGTTGTGGTATCCCAGATCGCGCGAGGTCAAGAAGGCAACGGCATCGGTGCGCCCGGTTGCCTCCAGCTCGTTCGCGAACCATTCGATCACGTCCAGATCCCGGGGCAGATCGGCGTTGCGCACCTCGCGCCAGACAATGTGGCGGGCGGTGACAAGACCGGGGCGGTTGATCGCCCAACTGAGAACGCGCATCGGCGCGCCAAGGTCCAGATTCATCCATGGGGCGTTGAGGGACAGGCTCACCGTATCACCTCCAGCGGTTGAAAGACGGGGCCATTATCGGTGTCGCCGAACCACGCGGTGATGCCGAAGATGTCGCGCAGGTTCTCTGGCGTCAACACATCGGCGGGCGCGCCATCGGCATGGATGCCGCCATTTCCCAGCAGGACCAGCCGCGTGCAATGGCGCACGGCCAGCCCCAGATCGTGAAGCGAGGCTATGACGCCGCGGCCCTCGGTCGCCAAGTCGGCAAAGACCTGCATCGTGGCGATCTGGTGGGCGGGGTCCAGCCCTGCGATAGGTTCATCCGCCATCACCAGTGGTGTGCCCTGCGCCAGCGTGCGGGCGATCAGGGCGCGGGCCTGCTCACCCCCGGACAGGCGGGTGACGGTGCGGTGGCGCATGTCCTGCATCTGCATCCGGTCCAGCGCGGCATCGACGGCGGCGCGGTCGGCGGCAGACGGGCGGGCGGCGGCGGACAGGTGCGGCACGCGGCCCAGCATCACCAGCGTTTCCACATCCATGGGCCAGGCGATGTCGCGCGATTGCGGCATCCACGCAGCGTGGCAGGCGCGATGCGCCAGCGGCATCGCGGTAAGCGAGGATGCACCGGTGCTTGGCACCAGCCCAAGTGCGGCGCGCATCAGCGTGGTCTTGCCCGCGCCATTCGGTCCGATCAGGCCCACGAACTCGCCGCGTGACACGGAACAGGATACATCGCGCAGAACATCGCGGTCCCGCAGGGTGACGGACAGCGCCTCTAGCGACAAAAGCGTCATGCCAGCCCCCTACGCGTTTTATAGATCAGGTGCAGGAACAGCGGCGCACCGACTAGGGCAGTCAACACGCCCAGCTTCAAATCGCCATCCGGCAGGATCAGCCGTACCGCCATATCGGCGGCCAGCACCATCGCGGCCCCGCCAAGCGCCGAGGCCCAAAGCAGTTGCGACGGGCGGGCCTTGACCCAGGGGCGCAGCAGGTGCGGCACCACCAGCCCGACGAAACCGATCGCGCCAGCCACGGCCACACCCGCACCGATCACGCAGGCCGTGCCCAGCACCAGCGTCAGGCGCAACCGGCCAAGGTTGATCCCCATGGCCGCGGCGGCGTCCTCGCCCAATGTCAGGGCATCCAGCCCGCGGCCCGTGGTGGCCAGCGCCAGCCAGCCGACGACCATCAGGGGAAGGGCCAGCCAGACATGGGTCATGGACCGGTCCGCCAGTGATCCCATCATCCAGAAAATAATTTCGTTCGCGGCCCAGGGGTTGGGCGCAAGGTTCAGCACAAGCGAGGTCAGCGCCGCCGCCATGGCCGACAGGGCAATCCCCGCAAGGATCAGGGTCAGCGAGCCGCCGCGCGGCCCCGCCAGCAGCAGGATCAGCGCGACACCTGCCACGGCACCTGCCAAGGCGGCCAGCGGCAGGCCCAGTATCCAAGCACTTGCCAGCCCGGTATGGATTGCCAGCACAGCGCCCAAGGCGGCCGTTGACGACACGCCGATCAGCCCCGGTTCGGCCAGCGGGTTGCGCAGATAGCCCTGCATCGCCGCGCCCGACAGGCCCAGCGACAGGCCGATCATCAGCCCCAGAAGGGCACGCGGCAGGCGAATTTCCCGCATGATCAGCGGCATCGGCCCGTCCCCGCCCGCCAGCGCGGACAGCCCGCCAAAGCCCGCTGGCCCAACGGTCAGCGACCCGATGAACAGCAGCGCCACAAGGGCCGTCAGAAGCACCAGCAGCCTCATTGCGCGGCCTCCATTTCCAGCCGCATATCACGCAGCGACGCGATGGCGCGCAGCACGAAGGGGGTGCCGCAAACCCAGTCGCCGTCGGTGACCGAAGCGGTGGCAGCACGGCCTTTCAAACGGTCGATCACCGGATGGCGCATAACGTCCTCGGCGCGCGAAGCACCACGATAAGGTTGGCCTGTGATGACCACATCGGGTTCGGTCAGGGTCAGCTTTTCCAAGGGCAGAAAGCCGCCTGCGGCAAAGCCTTCTTCGGTTGCGATATTGGCGAAACCGGCGGTATGAACGATTTGCCCGGCCAACGTGGCCTCGCCGGTGGTATACCCATTGGCGAAATACATGGCGGCGCGGGGGCGGCGTGCGGGCGCATCGGAAAGGCGCGCCAGTTCGGTGTCGAAATCCGCCAGAAGTTCGGCGGCGCGGTCTTGTCGGCCCAGCACCTCGCCCATGCGGATGATACCTGCGCGGATGTCACCCATCGAAGACGCCGCGCTGAATTTTTCGACGCGCACGCCCAGCCGTTCCAGCATCTGCACTGTGGCGCGGGAAGAGAACGTGCCTGCCAGCACCAGATCGGGGGCCATGGCAAACACCTCCTCGGCGCGGGCGGCATTGGCGGGCAGGGCGCTTGCGGCTTCGGCCATGGCCGATCCGCGTGCGTCCTGCGAAAGTTTGGAGACAGAAACCAACTGCCCTTCGTCCGCGATCATCAGCGCCAGCTGATCGGTGCAAAGGTTGATCGAAACGACTCGTTCGGGCGCCCCGGCCATGGCTGCGGCCCCCGTGAAAACGAGGGCCGCACCAAACGATATGAGATCAGAAATTCGCACGGAGCCCGAAATAGGCAGCCCGGCCCGAGGTCGCGTAACCAGCAGCGGTTTCGTAATCTTCGTCGGTCAGGTTCTCGACCCGCAGATAGACCTGCGCATTGTCGTTCAGGTCAAAGCTCGCACCCATGTTGACCACGGTGTAATCGGGCACGGCCCCCACGGTATCGGTGCGGTCCGCGACGTGGTTCAGGCTGACGCCCATGGTCAGACGGTCGGTGATGTCGGCATCCACGCCCAGTTCCAAGTCATGCTTGGGCACGCGCAGTGCCTGCACACCGGCGGCATCGGCCGCATCGGTATAGGTGTAGCTGCCTTTCAGCGTAACACGGTCGTTCAGATCGTATTCGCCCGACAGTTCCACCCCTTTCGATGTGGAATCCTGCACCTCGTAGCAGCCGAACCCGCTGGCACAACGTACCGAGGAACCGTCCCAGAAAATCTGGTTGTCGATGGTGGTGTGGAACAGGGTCGCCTTAACGAAACCCGCGCCGAATTGCTTTTCCAGACCCAAGTCATAGCTGACCGAGGTTTCCGGCTGAAAGGTCGGATCGCCATATACGCTGGTCAGTTGGTACAGCGTCGGCGCCCGAAAGCCGGTCGATGCACTGGCGCGCAGGATCAGGTCGGGCTGGATGCGATAAGACAGCGCCACGCGGCCCGAATTGTAACCGCCGAAATCGGAATTCTCGTCATGGCGGACCGACACGGCGATATCCAGCGCCTCGGTCAGGGCGAACAGCGCCTCGGTGAAAACCCCGGTATTGTCGGCGGATGCGCCGGTGGTTTCCTCCTTGGCGTGGTCAAAGCCGAAGTTCAACGTGTAGCGGTCGGCTGCCACGTAGCTGCCCAGGTATTCCAGCTTTTGCCGCTTGCCGTAAAAGGGCGTGACCCAGCCGTTGGACGAGGAGGTGCGGTCCGTTTCATAGACTGAAACGGCCAGCGTGTGATCGACCGCGCCGGTGGCGAATTCGGTGAAAAGGCGCAGGCCCTTGGTGGTTGCCTCGTTGGTTTCGTCATAGGGCAGGGCACCATCGCCGCCCCATTCGTCGAACTCGCCCTCGGAATCGGTGACGAAACCGTTCAGCCCGATGCGGAAATTGTCGGTCACGTCATAGGCGGCAAAGAAATTCAATTGGTTCGATTTGAACCCGTCATCCTCGGTTCCGGCAGAATTAGCCGAGAACCCGTCGGTTTTCACATGGGCAAAGGTCAGGGCCAGCTCGGCCCGGTCGCTGCGCGAGGTGATTCCATAGCTGGCCTTGCGGGTGTTGAAGCTGCCGTATTCCAGAACCGACTGGACATGGGTACCGTCCTCGGTCGCGCGGGTTGTCGTCAGGTTGACCACGCCGCCGACCGCGCCCATGCCGAAGCGCGCCGATTGCGAACCTTTCAGAACCTCGACCCGGCCAAAGCCAAGCGCGGTAACGCCGCCCCAGCCGAACCCGTTGCCGGACGATGCCGGGTCGGTCACGTCGATCCCGTCGATCAGCACCGGCACGTAAGCGCCGCCAAGGCCGCGAATGCGGATGTTGGTGCTGGTGCCAAGGCCGCCATTCGACGACTGGCTGATGCCGGGCAGGGCGGTCAGGGTTTCGGCAAGGCGCGTTTGCGGGGCGTCTTGCAGGTCTTCGGCGGTCACGATCTCGACCGTGGTGCCGGTGCGTTCGGCGGTGGTTTCGGTCTGGTTGGCGGTCACCACGATCTCGGGCAGGTCATAGACCTGCTGCGCGGTCAGACCGGTGGCTGCAAGGGTCAGGCTAAGACCGGTGGCAAGGCTGGTTTTGTTCATCTTCTCAATGTCCTGTCAGGCCCGAAATCGTGCCGGGCCGCTGTCGTTTTGTTTGGTCATTGGAAAGCAATTCAGGCGTTCCGCAGACGGTGAGTTTCGTCACCACTACGGTTAGGCCCGCAGCCCGATACGCGCCCCGCGTACGAACAAGGTGATCACTCTGGCAGGTCTCCTGACTTGCGGGTCGATGCTTTGCCGGGCCTTCCCATAACTTGCGTCACAGTGGCGTTTGCCGACATCGCTCTCCGCCTACAGTTGCGGGGGCAGTTCCGGATTGGGCCCGAGGGCTGCACCGAATTCCCTTTTCACCGGGCGCGTGAACACCCGGACCAAAGCACGGCCCGAATAATGCAGACTTGAAAAAAACGCAAACCTTATTGGCGGCGTCGCGGTCCCTGCCGCAATGAAAAACGGCGCGAGGAACCCCCGCGCCGTTTCATGCTTCAATTGCAACAGGATCAGGAGACCTTGACGATCTGCTTGCCCTTGTTCTTTCCTTTCAGCAAACCCATGAAGGCGGATGGGGCGTTTTCCAGCCCCTCGGCCACGTCCTGGATATAGGCGATCTCGCCCGAGGCGACCTTGGGTCCGACCTCTTTCAGGAACTCGCCGAATCGGCTGACATGGTCGGTTTGCAGCAGGCCCTGGATGGTCAGGCGTTTGACAAGCGTCATGCGCCACAGTTTTTGCAGCGGCATCAAGCCGGTTTCGTCCGTTGCGCCGCTATACCATGCGATCATGCCGCAGACGATGATACGGCCATGCAGGTTCATCAGGGGCAGCACGCCGCCCAGCGACGGGCCACCGACGTTTTCGAAATAGATATCGATGCCATCGGGGCATTCGGCGCTTAGCGCCTTTGCCATGTCCTTGGCGGTGGCATGTTCGCGGTGGTCGATACAGGCATCAAAGCCAAAGGTTTCGACAGCGGTCTTGCACTTCTCGGCCCCGCCCGCGATGCCGATGACACGCAGACCGGCCTGTTTCGCCAGCTGCCCCACCATGGACCCCACAGGGCCGGTGGCCGCGCCGACGACCAGCGCTTCGCCGGCTTTCATCTTGCCATAGGCTGTGACGCCAGCCCAAGCGGTGAAGCCGGGCATGCCCAGCACGCCAAGCGCGGTTTCCGGGGTGGCCATGGACGGGTCCAGTTTGCGCAGCTGGTTGCCGGGCAGGCAGCCATGATCGGCCCAACCGAACATGCCGAATGCCAGGTCGCCTTCTTTGAACTTTTCGTGGTTGGATTTCAACACGACGCCCACGGCACCCGCTTCCATGGTGCCGCCAAGGGGCACGGGATCGGCATAGGATTTCACATCGTCCATGCGGCCCCGCATGTAGGGGTCCAGCGACATATGGGTCACACGCACAAGGACTTCGCCGTCGCCGGGGGGCGGCATGGGCTGTTTCTCGTAGCTGAAATCCTCGGGGGCGGGGTCGCCGTTGGGGCGGCGGGCAAGGGCCACGCGGTGCATCATCTCGGTCATATCGTTTCCTTCCTGTTTTCTATTGTAAATCTAGGCCGTCCACACCGCGGCGCCATCAGGACGCAGCGGCGTTTCATGAAAATTCGGTGCGGCGGCACGCTATGCGCGGTAGCGGAATACGCCGGTGCCGGTTGCGATCGTGTTGCCCAGATCGTCGGTCACTTTCGCCTCGGCGAAAAATGTCTTGCGTCCGCCGCCGGTGCGCCAGCCTTCGGCGATCAGCAGCTTGCCCTTGGCCTGTCCAAGGAAATTGACGTTCAGGTTCAGGGTCATACCCAGTTTGGGGTTTTCCCTGTCGCCGGTGTAGCAGCCTGCAAAGCCCATCGCCGTGTCCAGCATCATCGCATGGACGCCGCCATGGGGGATGCCGTAGCGGTTCATCAGGAATGGTTCCAGCGGCAGTTCGAGCCTGGCGTAATCGGGCTGCCATGCCGTGATCTTGAAACCGATGTGAGATTGCAGCGGGTAAGGATCTTCCACCAGCGCGGGGTCTAGCTCTTG
Organism: Rhodobacteraceae bacterium UBA3069; assembly: GCA_002366795.1. Lineage (GTDB taxonomy): Bacteria > Pseudomonadota > Alphaproteobacteria > Rhodobacterales > Rhodobacteraceae > UBA3069. Next base: position 23,304 of record DFBX01000076.1, read on the forward strand.
GCTCACGTTATTCCCTTTGTTCAAACGCTTCGGGCGGCTTGCACGCCAGCCTCGGCAAAGCGGGGCACGGCGGCACCCATCTGTTTTGCCCGTTCAGGGTTCGAGGCGTTGCCATCCAGCGCGCGTTTGTAGACGCCCTGAATGATGCCCGCCATGCGGAAGAAGGTGAAGGCCAGGTAGAAGCCGAACCTGTCGATCCCGTCCATGCCGCGCAACCGGCAGTATTCGGCCAGGAATTCGTCGTCGCTCATCAGGCCCTCGGCCTCGCGGTCCACCCCGGCCAGCCCGCGGCTGTCGCGGCCCGGCGGCATGGCCCATTGCATGATGACGGCGGCGACATCGGCATAGGGGTGGCCTGTGGTCGACAGTTCCCAATCCAGCACGGCGGCGCAGCGCGGGCTGTCCTTTTCGAACAGCATGTTGTCGATGCGGTAATCGCCATGCGCCAGCGTGCGCTGGCCGTCATCCTCGGGGATGTTCTTGTCCAGCCAGTCGATCAGATCCTCCATCGCGGGGATATGATCGGTTTCCGATGCGCGGTATTGCTTGCTCCATCGGTCGATCTGGCGGCGATAATAATTGCCCTCGGGGCCATAGTCGGACAGGCCCGTGGCCTCTAGGTCGACATTGTGGATGGCGGCCAGAACGCGGGCCATTTCGACCTGTATTGGTTTGCGTTCCTCGCGGGGCAGTTCGGGCAGGTCCGGCAGGTTGAAATGCCGCCCATCGACCATGTCCATCACATAAAAGGCGGACCCGATCACGCTGTCATCCTCGCACAGCACATGGACCTTCGCCACTGGAACATCGGTGCCATACAGCGCCTTTTGCACGCGGAATTCGCGGTCCACCGCATGGGCCGATTTCAAAAGCACGCCGGGCGGTTTGCGGCGCAGCACATAGGTCTTTTTCGGCGTCTTCAGCTTGAAGGTCGGGTTGGATTGGCCAACTTCGAATTTCTCGGCCTCGATCGGGCCTTCGAAACCTTTCATATTCGCCTCAAGCCATTTGGCAACGGCGACAGTGTCCAGTTTGGTGGGGTCGGTTTTCGTCATGTTCGGCCCTCTTTCTTAGCTATAGGTCAGCAGTTTATCCGCGTTGGCGGCGTTGATATGCGGGGTCTCGTTGAACCCGTGCAGGTAGAAACTGCGCGGTGAGAAGACAAAGCGGTTCACCGCGCAATTCTTCATCTGAAGCTGAAACTTGATCTGCTGCGAGGACGGCGATTCCACCGTCCATGCCAGCATTTGCCCGATGGCCCCGCCGGATGACACGGCCAAGACGGATTCGCCGCCCGATCCGATAAGGGTTTGCCGTGCATCGTCGACGCGGGCGGTGAATGCATCCCATGTTTCGGGCGGGTCAATCACATCGCCGCGCTGCCATGCCAGGACGGTGTCGCGCAGGGTGCGGAAATGGCTTTTGCGTTCGGTGTGCATGTGTTCGGGCGCGGGGGTGTGGCGGTAATGCGCGTCCAGCAGCGCCTTGAAATCAAACTCGTTCAGGCCGGGATGGATGGTTGCCGGGGCGGCGTCCAGCCCCATGCCCTTTGCGATGCCTTCATAGGTTTCGCGGTGGCGGCGTTGTTGTCCGATATAGAAACGGTCGGGGCGCACGCCCTGCGCGGCCAGCGCGCGGCCCAGTTCGAAAGACTGCTCGTGGCCCAGCTCTGACAAAACGTCGTAATTGGCCGCCCCGAAAGAGGCCTGCGCGTGGCGGACGACGTAAAGCTCGGACATGAATATACTCCTGTTGAGGGTGGGGCGCGAAACGTACCGCGCCCCTTTGATTTTGTGGATAAGGCTTACAGCACTTCGAACAGGCCAGCGGCACCCATGCCGCCGCCGACGCACATGGTGACAACCACGTATTTCGCGCCGCGGCGCTTGCCCTCGATCAGGGCGTGACCGACCATGCGGGCACCGGACATGCCATAGGGGTGGCCAATGGAAATCGCGCCGCCGTTGACGTTCAGCAACTCGTCGGGGATGCCCAGAACGCGCTGCGATTGCAGGACTTGGGATGCGAATGCCTCGTTCAGCTCCCACAGGCCGATGTCGTCCACTTTCAGCCCGTGGGCCTCCAGCAGTTTCGGCACGGCGTAGATCGGGCCGATGCCCATTTCATCCGGCTCGCAGCCTGCGGCCATCACGCCGACATAGCGGCCCAGCGGTTGCAGCCCGCGTTTTTCGGCTTCTTTCGCCTCCATCACAACGGATGCGGAGGCACCGTCGGACAGCTGCGAAGCATTGCCCGCGGTGATGAACTTGCCCTCGGCGATGGTCTGGCCATCCTTGAACACCGGGTACAGCGATTGCAGGTTTTCCAGCGTGGTCGAGGGGCGGTTGCCCTCGTCTTTTTCAAGGGTAACTTCTTTAAAGGAAATCTCTTTGGTTTCCTTGTCCATGATCCCCATGGTCGAGGTCAGCGGGACGATTTCATCGTCGAACTTGCCTGCCTCTTGCGCGGCGGCGGTGCGCTGCTGCGACCGCAGGGCATATGCGTCCTGATCCTCGCGGGAAACGCCGTAACGCTCTGCCACGATCTCGGCCGTTTCCAGCATGGACATATACAGCGCGGGCTTGTGTTCCTTGATCCATGCGTCAGCGGCCCGATCCATGCGCATGTTCTGGTTCTGCACAAGGCTGATGGCTTCCACGCCGCCGCCGATGCAGATGTCCATGCCGTCATGGACAACCTGCTTGGCCGCGGTTGCAATCGCCATCAGGCCGGATGCGCATTGGCGGTCCATCGACATGCCCGCGATGGTCACGGGCAGGCCCGCGCGGATCACGGCCTGACGGGCGATATTGCCGCCGGTCGAACCCTGCTGGATCGCGGTGCCGACAAGGCAATCGGAAATCTCGGACCCGTCAAGGCCCGCGCGTTTCACGGCATGGCTGACGGCATGGCCGATCAGTTCCTGCGCTTGGGTGTTGTTGAAAGCGCCGCGATAGGCCTTGCCGATGGGCGTCCGGGCGGTGGAAACGATTACTGCGTCACGCATGATTATTGGTCCTTCTGGTCAAGAGAGATGCCGCGCAGCTTTGCGGCCATCTGGATGTATTTGTTGGTCTGGTCGAACGCGCCGGGCATTTCTGTCTGGCCTTCGGGGTCGCGAATTTCGGCCATGCGGGCCATGACGCTGTCGGCGTCCAGCTCGTCATCGCCAAAGGCCACGCCGCGGGTTTCATAAATCTTGGTTTCCGCGAAACAGCCGCCGCCTGCGCCAAGGATCATTTTGGCGGGCGCGTCCTCGGCCACAAGGCACAGCAGGCCGGGGGTGATGGTTTCCGGCTTCAGCAACGGCAGCACGGCGGGGGGCAGCAATTCTTCGGTCATGCGGGTGGCGGCGGTGGGGGCCAGCATGTTGACACGGATGCCCTTGCGGTTGCCTTCCTGGTGCAGCACGTTCATCAGCCCCAGCATGGCGGATTTCGCCGCGCCGTAATTGGACTGGCCGAAGTTGCCATACATGCCCGACGCCGAGGTGGTGAAGACGATGCGGCCGTATTCCCGCTCGACCATGTGCCGCCACAGGGCGTGGGTGCAGTTGACGCTGCCCATCAGGTGAACATCCATCACCAGCTGGAAATCTTCCAGCGTCATCTTGGCGAAGGTCTTGTCGCGCAGGATGCCCGCGTTGTTGACCAGAATGTCCACTTGGCCGAATTCGGCGATGGCTTCGTCGGCCATGGCCTGCACCTGCGCGGCGTCTGCCACGTTGGCGCCATTGGCGATGGCATGGCCGCCGTTCGCGCGTATTTCATCCACGACGGATTGCGCCGCGTTGGACGATCCGCCCGATCCGTCGCGTGATGCGCCCAGATCGTTGACGACAACCTTGGCCCCGCGTGCGGCCAGCCCAAGGGCGTGCGACCGCCCCAGACCGACACCCGCGCCGGTGACGATGGCGACGCGACCGGTGAAATCAACTTTGCTCATGCGGTTTCTCCCAGGTAGCGGCGGCCGATCCATTCGGCGACGAGGGCGGGTCTCTCCTGGCCCTCGATCTCGACCGTGACGGTGGTGGTGGTTTGGAACTCGCCGGGCCGGATTTCCTCGATCTTGTCGAGGACAAAGCGGCCGCGGATACGCGCGCCGACCTTCACCGGCGAGATGAAGCGCATCTTGTTCATGCCGTAGTTCACGCCCATCGCGACGCCTTCGATCGACGGCATCTGGTAGACCATGGCCGACAGCAGCGAGAGGGTCAGGAACCCGTGCGCGATGGTGCTGCCGAACGGCGTTTGCGCGGCCTTTTCCGGGTCCACATGGATGAACTGGTGGTCATGGGTGCAATCGGCGAACTTGTCGATCTGGTCCTGCGTGATGGTGAACCAGTCCGACACGCCCATTTCCTTGCCTTGCAGCGCCTTGAATTCGGCCAGGGGCAGGGTCTTGGTTGCGGGTAGCGACATCTTACAGTTCCTCGTTGAAGAGAGAGCCGGACGCCTGCGACTGCATCCCACCCGACAGCGGGATCACCGCACCCGAGATATAAGCGCCGCCCTTGCCGCAAAGGAATTGCAGCGTGCCTGCGATGTCTTCGGGGCGGCCAACACGGCCAAGTGGCACGCCTTCGGCAGATTTCGCCTGACCTTCCTCGGTGCCGATAGCAAAAGCGGTCATCTTGGACACGAACGGCCCGGGCGCGATGGCATTGACGGTGATATGTTCCGGCGCAAGGTCGTTGGACAGAACGCGGGTCATGTGATGCACCGCGCCTTTGGACACGGCATAGGAATAGGTCATCGTTCCCTTCGGGATCTCGCCCATGACCGAACCGGTGTTGACGACGCGGGCGGGGTCATCGAGGGTGGCCGCATTGCGCAGCAGTGGCAGCAGCGCTTGCGTCAGGTGGAACATGCCCTGCACGTTCAGGCTGAACAGCTTGTCCCACGCGGTGTAGGGATGTTCGCCCAAGGCGGCGCCCCATGTGCGTCCGGCGTTGTTGAACAAGATGTGCAGCGTACCAGTGCGCTTGTTAACCTCGGCGACAAGGGCGTCGATGCCCTCTTCGGTGGACACGTCGCCGCCGAAGCCTTCAACGCTTCCGGGCAGGCCCATCGCGTTGATTTCCCTGGCGACAGCCTCGCAGGCGTCGGCCTTGCGGCTGGCGATCATAACCCGCGCACCTGCGGCGACAAGTCCTTCGGTGGCCATGCGGCCAATGCCGCTGGAACCGCCAGTGACCAACGCCACCTTGCCCGTCAGGTCAAACAGTTCATTCGGGGTCATACCCATTTAAATTCCTCCCATAAGTGTCATGCAGCGTGGGGGCATGCGCCCCCACGCGCGATTTTGTATTATGGCGCGTCAAAATCCGCGCGCGGCAGCGACGATGGCGGCGTGATAGCCGTAATCCCCAAACCATTCGGCACCCACGCGGGCGCGTTTCATAAAGAATCCCATGTCGAATTCGTCGGTCATGCCGATCCCGCCATGCATCTGCACGCCCTCGGACACGGCCAGTTTGGCGGTCTTGGTGGCGCGGGCCTTGGCAAGGCTGACGGCAACGGCGGCGTCGTTGGGGTGGGTGTCCAGCATCCGGCCCGCATTGGCGATGGCGGAGGCCGTCACCTCGATTTCCGCCCACAGATGCGCAGCGCGGTGTTGCAGCGCCTGGAATGTGCCGATCAGCACGCCGAATTGCTTGCGGTCTTTCAGGTATTGCGCGGTCATGCCAAAGGCCCCCGCCGACACGCCGCCCAGTTCGGCGGCAACGGCGGCTTGCCCGGCGTTCAGGCCTTGTTGCAGCGCAGCCAGCCCGCCGCCCACTTCGCCCACCACGTCGTCACCCGTGGCGTCGACATTGTCGAAATTCATGCGGGCATAGTCGCGCCCGTCGATGGCGGCGATGGCGTCGCGGGTCAGGCCCGCGCGGTCTGCATCCAGATCGAACAGGGTCAGGCCCTCTGCCTCGCCCGCCGCGCCAGCGGTGCGGGCCAGAACCAGTACACGGTTGGCATTGCGCCCTTCGGCGACGAATGCCTTTTTGCCCGACAGTTTAAAGGCGTTGCCCGATTGGATCGCTTCCATCGCCACGCCCGCGGGGTTGAATTTCGCCCCCTCGTCAATTGCCAGCGCATAGATGGTGGACCCGTCGGCAATGCCGGACAGTCGGTCCGACGCGGCGGCGCGCAGGGTGGTGGCAGCGATCACCGCGGACGAGATGAAAGGCGAGGCGACCAGCGTCTTGCCCATCTCCTCGGCCAGGATGCCCGCCGCGCGGTGGCCCATGTCGGCCCCGCCCTGATTCTCGGGGACCAGCACACCGGCCCATCCCATCTGTGCCATCTCGGCCCAAAGGCCACGGTCGAAACCGGTGCCTTCGTCGCGCACCTTTCGGAAGGCGGTGACAGGGGCAGAGGCATCGAGGAAACCGCGCGCAGCGTCGCGCAGCATCGTTTCGTCTTCGTTCAGAAGAAGGCTTTCCATGCTATGATTTCCTTATGTCTTACTTGTAGGGCAGTTCGAGAACACGCTTGGCGATGATGTCCAGCATCACCTCGGATGTGCCGCCCTCGATCGAGTTGGCCTTGGTACGCAGCCATTCGCTGGCCAGTTCCCCATGCGTGCTGTCCCATTCGGCGGCGTCCATGCCGGTGAGCGACATCAGCAGTTCATACCCGCGCTTGTTCAGCTCGGTCCCTTGATATTTCAGCATCGACGAGGCGTTGCCGATCGGCACACCCACGCCCGCCATGTCCTTGTAGCGATCAAGGGTCAGGTCCACGGCCATGGAATCGATTTCATATTTCATCGCCTCGGCCCGCAGGACGGGATTTCCATTGAGGTCAGAATCAGACGAGATGATCTGCCCCACCGAACGGCCACCCAAAGGCCCGCGCGATCCCGATCCGATCATCTCGCGCTCGTGTGTCAGCAAGTGCTTGGCTACGTCCCATCCGCGGTTCTGTTCGCCCACGACGGCATTAATGCCGGGGCCATGTTCCTTAGGCACTTTGACGTTGTCAAAGAACGTCTCGCAGAACGGGGATTTGCCGGAAATCAGGCGAATCGGCTTGGTCGTCACGCCCGCGCTGGTCATGTCGATCAGCATAAACGAAATGCCCTTGTGCTTGGGCGCGTCGCGGTCGGTGCGGACCAGCGCAAAGATCCAGTCGGCCTGATCGGCGTAGGAGGTCCAGATTTTCTGACCATTGATAAGCCAGTGATCGCCCATGTCCTCGGCCCGGGTCTGCACATTGGCCAGATCGGACCCCGCGCCGGGTTCGGAATAGCCTTGGCACCAGCGGATTTCGCCACGCGCGATCTCAGGGAGGAAGCGTTTTTTCTGTTCTTCGGTGCCGAATGCCAGCAGCGCCGGACCCAGCATCCAGATGCCGAAGGATTGCAGCGGCAGCTTGGCACCGACCGCCGCCAACTCCTCCAGCCAGATTTTCTGCAAATCGCGGCTTAGGCCCGCACCGCCATATTCGACCGGCCAGGTCGGGACGGTCATGCCCTGTGACGCTGCGTTCTGCATCCACTCTTTTTGCGCGGGGGACGAGAATTCGAACCGCTTTCCGCCCCAGCAGATGTCGGATTCGGCGAATCCGTCGTGGCTTTCGCGGCCCTTCATCTCTGCTGGGCAAGCGCTTGCTAGCCAAGCGCGAATATCCTTGCGGAATTGCGCGGGATCGCGCGACAGTTCCAGCATGACATCCCTCCCTCTGATGTTTGTTTTGCACTGCAGAATAGAATTTCACGGAATTCTTGACAAGGAAGCAATATCAATCTTTCAATGGCGTCAAGGAGAGCCTGTCACGCTGGCAGCTTTTCGTAACGGGAGGAAAATATGAAACTTATGAAATCCGCCGCGCTTGCGGCAGCCTTTGGTTTTGTCGCTATGGGCGCATCGGCCGAAACGTTGAAGATCGGCTTCATTGATCCGCTCTCTGGGCCGTTCGGTCCGTCGGGCGACGCAGCGATGAAGCACTGGATGTACGCCGCAGAGCAAGTGAACAAGGCTGGCGGCATCAACGGCGCCGAGGTTGAGATCATTGCCTATGACAACAAGGTCAACCCCAAGGAATCGCTGATTCAGTTCCAAAAGGCCATCGACAGAGGCGTTCGTATCATCGCGCAGGGCAACGGCTCTTCGGTTGCGTCCGCGCTGATCGACGCCGTCGACAAGCACAACAAACGTAACCCGGGCGACGAGGTTATCTACCTGAACTTCGCCGCGGTTGACCCGTCCTTCACCAACGACCGTTGTTCGTTCTATCACTTCCGCTTCGACAGCCATGCCGAAATGAAGATGAACGCCGTTACCGACTGGATCGCAGCCCGCCCCGAGATCAAGAAGGTTTACGTGATCGGCCAGGACTATTCCTTCGGTCAGGCGAACGCGAAAGCGGCTGATGCGATGATCAAGGCCAAGCGCCCCGACATTGAAATCGTCGGCAACGAGCTGCACCCGATGGGCAAGGTCAAGGACTTCACCCCCTACATCCAGAAAATCATGCAGGCCGAAGCCGATGCCGTCATCACCGGCAACTGGGGTGCCGACATGGTTCTGCTGATCAAGGCAGCCATCGCGTCGGGCCACGAAGTGCCCTACCTGACCTTCTACGGCGGCTCGCTTGGCGCGGCCACGGCGATCGGCAAGGATGGTGTCGGGCAACTGTACCAGATTTCCGAGGTGAACACGAACCTGGAAACCACGCCTGAACAGAACGCGTTGATCGACGGTTACGAGGCTGCCTATCACGACAGCTATTACTATCACCGTGTCTTCAACGCGATGACCATGCTGGACGAGGCCGCCGAGAAGGCCGGTACGAACAACGTTGTGGAAATCGCCAAGCAGTTGGAAGGCGCAACGCTGGACACGGGCTATGGCACCATCACCATGCGTGCCGAAGATCACCAGATCCTCCAGCCGCTGTTCATGTCCGTCTTCTCTGACAACGTGACGCGCGGTGTCGAAGGCCTGCCACTTGGCTGGACCTCTGGCGATGCAGACCGGATCGAGGCAGACGCGACAGCGATGCCCACCAGCTGCAAGATGGAACGCCCCGAGTAAGCGCAACCATCTGAAATAGTAGATCAGAAGGGCGCCGTGCGTCGATCGCGCGCGGCGCCCCTTTTGCAAGAGGGTCCCATGGAAACGATTATATTTTCGCTCCTGAACGGGGTGATTTACGGCTTGTTACTGTTCATGCTGTCCAGCGGTTTGACGCTGATTTTCAGCATGATGGGCGTGCTGAACTTCGCCCACGCCAGTTTTTATATGTTGGGCGCGTATTTCGCCTATACGATCAGCGGGGTCAGTTCGTTTTGGCTGGCGCTGATTTTCGCACCCATCCTTGTCGGCCTTATCGGGGCCGCGGTCGAGAAATGGGGGCTTAGAACGGTGCATGCGAACGGCCACGTTGCCGAATTGCTGTTCACCTTCGGGCTGGCTTATATCATCGATGAAATCGTGAAAATCGTCTACGGGCGCAATGCCGTTGACTACCGTGTGCCCGAATTGCTGGATTTCCCGCTGTTCGAGCTGTTCGGCGCGCAATATCCGGCCTACCGGATCTTCATCCTGTTCATTTCCGTCGGCATGCTGATCGCGCTGTGGTTCATCCTGAACCGTACCCGCGCGGGCCTGATCATTCAGGCGGCGCTGACCCATCCGCATATGGTGGGCAGTCTGGGCCACAACGTGCCGCGCATCTTCATGACCGTGTTTGGCGCGGGCTGTGCGCTGGCTGGTCTGGCCGGTGTGATTGGCGGCAACTACCTTGTGACCGATCCGGCAATGGCCGTGCAAATGGGGCCGATCGTTTTCGTGGTCGTGGTCGTCGGCGGGCTTGGATCGCTGGCGGGGGCATTCCTTGCCGCCATGATCCTTGGCCTTCTGCAAACCTTTGCCGTCGCCATCGACGCCACATTCGCCGACATCTTCGGGTTCCTTGGTCTGTCGCAGACCTCGGAGGTGGGCAGCATCACTATTGCCTCGCTGGCGCCGATGCTTCCGTTCCTGATGCTGGTAATTGTCCTGATGATCCGCCCTCGTGGCCTTCTGGGAGACCGTGAGCTGTGAATAATCCTATCGCTCAATCCGTCGCGAACCTTGCACCCACCGGCGGCCAGAAGTTCCGCCAGCGTGTGCTTCCTCTTATCATCCTGGCCATCATCGTGGTGGCTATCCCCTTCTTTGGCCCGTCGCGAACCGTCTATGCGCTGCTCAGCGTGATGGGGATCAATATCGTCTTCGCCCTCAGCTATAACATGCTGCTTGGGCGGGGCGGGCTTCTGTCCTTTGGTCATGCGGTGTATTTCGGGCTTGGCGGCTATGCCGCCATGCACGCAATGCGCGCCATCGAATATGCCGATGGCGGGTTCTGGGCGGGCTTTCCCGTCTTCGGCCTGCCGATCATCGGCTTTGCCGGGGGCGCATTGGCCGGGGCCATTATCGGCTGGCCGTCCTGCCGCCGTGCCGGCACACCCTTTGCCATGATCTCGCTTGGCGTGGCCGAACTGATCGCGGCCGCGGGCTTCATGTTCAACTCGATCTTCGGCGGCGAGGAAGGCATTTCCGGCGACCGCATGAACGGGCCGGAACTGTTCGGCCTGTCCATGGGGCCGGTCAGTGATGTCTATTGGTTCATAGCCTTCTGGCTGGTGGTCGGTGTCGGGGGCATGTACGCCTTTACCCGCACCCCGCTTGGCAAGATGTCCGAAGCGACCCGCGATAACCCCGAACGGGTGGAATTCGTGGGCTATGACCCGCAGCGCGTGCGCTACCTGGTGTTCATCTTCGCCGGTGCCTTTGCAGGCATGGCGGGCGGCATGGCCGCGGTCTATTTCGAAATCTTCACGCCCGAAGCCGTCTCGCTTCTGCCGTCGGGTTTCGTGTTGTTGATGGCTTATATCGGCGGGATCGCCTATTTCGCCGGTCCGGTAATCGGGGCGATCGTGCTGACCTATATGCAGTCGATGCTGTCGGACTTCACCGAAGCGTGGCTGCTGTACCTGGGCCTGCTGTTCATGCTGATCGTGATGTACGCGCCGCGTGGCCTTGCCGGGATCATCTTCGGTGTGACGGGCAGCTTCTCGAACGGCACGTTCAGCGAAATGATCGGCAAGTGGCTGCAACAATTGGCGGGTGCGTTTCTGGCCTTCCTTGGGCTGATCGTTCTGATTGAGGTGTCGGTCAACTGGTCCAATGGTTTCGGCGAGGTGTTCGAACCTTTCGGCCTGCACCTGACCTTTGCCAATCCGCTGACATGGGTGTTGATCGTGGTGCCACTGGCACTGGGCATCTTAATCCTGCGTCGTGCCAATCGTGAAACCGAGGAGGTCCTCGCATGACCACGCCAGCACTTTCCATCCATGGGCTGAAGAAGAACTTCGGCCCGGCCGAGATCATCCGCGGCGTGGACCTGGACATTGCGCCAGGTGAACGCCACGCGATCATCGGCCCCAACGGCGCGGGCAAGTCCACGCTGTTCAACCTGATCTCGGGCGGGTATCACCCTACGTCCGGCAGCGTAAAGCTGAACGGGCAAGAGATCGGCGGTGTGAAACCCTATGCGATCAACCGCATGGGCCTGTCGCGTTCGTTTCAGGTGTCCAATATCTTTTCCAACATGACCGTGCGCGAAAACGTGCGCTGCGGCGTGCTATATTCCATGGGCTATGGCTACAGTTTCTGGCGCAACGTCGGGAACCTGAAGGAAGTTCAGGAAAAGACGGCCGAAATCTTGAACAGTGTCGGCCTTCTGGACAAGGCAAGCCTGCCAGCGGCGCTGTTGCCCTATGCCGACCAGCGTACGCTGGAAATCGCGATCACCATCGCGGGCGGGGCGGATGTGATCTTGCTGGACGAGCCGACCGCAGGCATGTCGCATTCTGAAACCGAACGCGCCGTGGCCCTGATCAAGAGGGCGACAGAGGGCAAGACTCTGATCATCGTCGAACATGATATGGGTGTGGTGTTCGGCATGGCCGACCGGATATCGGTGCTGGTTTACGGCGAGATCATCGCCACCGGTAAACCGGAGGAGATCAGGGGCGACCCCCGTGTTCGCGAAGCCTATCTGGGCGACGAGGCCGACGAGCATGCCGAAGGAGGTGCAGCATGAGCAATGCAGCAACACAGCCGATGCTGTCGGTCAAGGACCTGAACGCCTTTTACGGCAAGTCCCACGTCCTGCGCGGCGTGAATATGGAGATTATGCCGGGCGAGGTGATTGCGCTTTTGGGCCGCAACGGGGTGGGCCGTTCCACCGCCGCCAAGGCCATTATGGGCGAGGTCGCGCCGCGCGGCGAGATCACCTTCAAGGGGGAGGCGATTTCGGGGTTGGAGAGCCACCAGATCGCGCGGATGGGGCTGGGCTATGTGCCGGAAAGCCGGGATATCTTTCCCGGCATGACGGTGCGCCAGAACCTGATCCTTGGCATCAAGGACATGAAGAACCCAGGCAAATACTCGGTCGATCAGATGCTCGACATGTTCCCCAACCTGCGCGCGCGGGCGGACAACCTTGCCGGTGTTCTGTCGGGCGGTGAAAAGCAGATGCTGACCATGTGCCGGACCCTGATGGGCGATCCTGAACTGATCATCATCGACGAGCCGACCGAGGGGCTGGCCCCCAAGATCGTGCAACAGATCGGCGACATGATCGCCGAGATCGCCAAGACGGGCGTGGCCATCCTGTTGGTCGAACAGAAACTGTCCATTGCCCTGCGCATCGCCGACCGCGTTTACGTTATGGGCCATGGCGAGATCGTGTATGAAGGTACGCCCGAGGAGTTCAAGACCCGCGACGACGTGCGGGCGGAGTGGCTGGAAGTGTGATTTCCATCCCTTGCCCCCTTGAAAGGGGGCGGGTCCGAAAATCAGGGGCTTGCGCCCCGGGATGTGAGGAAACCGGCCCCGTGCAAGCGTGGGCCGGTTTTCTGTTTTGTCAGGCTGGGAGCCTCGGGCGGAAGTATTTGGGGCAAAATGAAAGCGGTGCCGTTTGTGCCTGCCGTTGCCGGCGGGATCGCGGCTTGCTCGGGTACGGTGTGGATGGCCCGCCTGCCCGAAGGCATAGCCGAGGGCCATGCCCAAAGCGCGAATGCTTTTCGCAGAAAAGCGGTGAGTGCGCGGGAGCGCTGCCGCCTGATATGAAGAAGCCCCCGCGATATGGCGGGGGCTTTGGTTGGTTCAGGGGTGCGATCAGGCGGTTTCGCGCAGTTCCGGGTGGACGTAGTCGCCCAGTTCCTTGCGCAGGTTCAGTTTCGAAACCTTGCCTGTTGCCGTCATGGGTAGCACATCCAGCCAGACCACGTCATCGGGCAACTGCCATTTGGCGAAATGCTCGGTCAGATGTTCGCGGATTTCGGCGATCGAGGGTTTCTCTGCCCCCGGCGCCAGCACGGCCACGAGGATTGGGCGCTCGTCCCATCTGGGGTGCGGCACCCCAATGGCGGCGCAGTTGGCGATGGCCGGGTGAGCCATGGCGGCGTTTTCCAGGTCGATGGACGAAATCCACTCGCCGCCCGATTTGATCAGGTCTTTCGCCCGGTCCTGAATGGTCAGGAACCCGTTTTTATCGATCGAGGCGACGTCACCGGTGCCGAACCAGCCTTCAGCGTCCAGTGCCTTGGCCGTTGCTTCCTCGTTTTCGAAGTAGCCGGAGACCACGGTGTTGCCGCGTACGAACAGCTCGCCCACGGCCTTGCCGTCATGGGGCATGCGGTTGCCGTCCTCGTCCACGATTTTAAGATCCACGCCAAAGACGCGGCGGCCTTGCTTGGATTTGTAGTCGATGCGGGTTTCCATGTCCCAATCGTCCATATGGGCGGGCAGCATGCCATGGGTGCCGACGGGGCTCATTTCCGTCATGCCCCATGCGTGGCCAACGCTGACATCCATCTTTTCGAACTTTTCGATCATCGAGCGGGGTGCGGCCGATCCGCCGATCACGACATCCTCGAAACCGTTCGGCTTGCGGCCCTGGGCGCTGATTTCGGCCAGCAGGCCCATCCAGATGGTCGGCACGCCCCATGCGGAATAGACGCCCTCCTGATCCATCAGTTTGAACAGCGAGGGGCCGTCCATGGCTGGGCCGGGCATCACCAGCGTAAGGCCCGCCAGCGGGCCGGCATAGGGCAGGCCCCATGCGTTGACGTGGAACAGCGGGACCACGGGCAGCACCTTGTTGCCTTCCTTGAAGGTGCCCGCCAGCGACACGGCGATCATCATCGCGTGCAGTACGTTGGAGCGGTGCGAATAGAGCGCCCCCTTGGGGTTGCCCGTCGTGCCGGAGGTATAGCAAAGCCCCGCCGCGGTGTTCTCGTCGAACTCGGACCAGGTGATTTCCTCGGGCTCGCCGTGTAGCAGTTCCTCGTAGCATAGCGCGCCGGGCAGCGAGGTGTCGGGCATATGCGCGCGGTCGGTCATGACCACGTAAATCATGTCCTCGGGGAAATGATCTTTCAGCGCCTCAAGGATCGGCACGAATGTCGTGTCCACGAAAATCATCCGGTCCTTGGCGTGGTTGACGATATAGATCATCTGTTCCGCCGACAGGCGCGGGTTGATCGTGTGGCACACGGCGCCGATGCCGGAAATCGCGTAATACAGCTCGAAATGGCGGTAGCCGTTCCAAGCCAGCGTGGCGATCCGGTCGCCCAGTTTCACGCCGTGGCGTTGCAGCCCGTGGGCCAGTTGCGCCACCCGCTTGCGGGTCTCGCCATAGGTTTGGCGATGGATATCCCCCTCTGTCCGGGCCGAGACGATCTCGGCCGTGGGGAATGCCTCGGCGGCGTAATCAAGAATGTCAGAAATCTGCAGCGAGCGCTGCATCATCATGCCTTGCATGGTTTCCTCCCGTAGACAATGTGGTCGTGGGAAAAGCTAGTCTGTTCAGCGGATTTTCAAAAGGCGATTTATTGGCCGAAACGGATTTGTGACGCAGGGTTCTATCGCCTTGCGGAAAAACGCAGCGAAATACGGAATAAAGGGTGCATTCGGTCTGGCATGGTTTGGCGGCTTGGTTAGACTGCGTTTCAAAGGTGTTCTGCCATACAGCAGGCCCTGCCGACCTGGAGGAGACATAACATGAAAGCCATCATTTGCAACGATTTCGCCCCGCTGGATCGGCTGGCCTATGACGAGGTGGCCGAACCTGTCGCCAAGGGGGCCGAGGTCGTGATCCGGTCCGAGGCGATGGGGGTCAATTTCCCCGATGGGCTTTTGGTGCAGGGTTTGTATCAGTCGCGCCCCGACCGGCCCTTTACCCCCGGTATGGAAGTCGCAGGCCTGGTCGAAGCCGTGGGGCCGGACGCAAAACGTCTGAAGGTCGGTGACCGGGTTGCCGCGATCTGCACGCTTGGCGGATACGCCGAAAAGGTCGCCGTGGACGAGGCGCGCGTGTTCCCCATGCCCGACAACATGGATTACGCCGAGGCGACCGCGCTGTTGGTGGCCTACGGCACCTCGCATCACGCGCTGAAGCAGCGCGCGAATTTGCAGCCGGGCGAGGTTCTGGTGGTGTTTGGCGCGGCGGGGGCCACGGGCATTGCCGCGGTTCAGATCGGCAAGATCATGGGTGCGCGGGTGATCGCCGTGGCATCCAGCGACGAGAAACGCCAGCTGGCCAAGGATGCCGGCGCGGACGAGGCGATCGGCTATGACAACCTGAAGGATGACATCAAGGCGCTGACCGGCGGCAAGGGTGCGGACGTGGTCTATGACGTGGTGGGGGGCGATGCCTTCAATGCGGCCACACGGTTCATGGCGCGCAATGGTCGGCTGTTGGTGATCGGTTTCGCAGGTGGCGAGATTCCGGAATTTCCGGTCAACTTGGCATTGGTCAAGGAATATGCCGTGGTCGGTGTGTTCTGGGGCAATTTCACCCGCTTTCAACCCGCTGACTACGCCGAGAACATGCGCGAGCTTTTCGGCTGGTATGAAAAGGGCAAGATCAAGCCGCTGATCGAGGGGCGCTATCCCTTGTCGACCGCCGCCGATGTTCTGACCCGCGTGCTGAACCGTGGCGCGACCGGCAAGATCGCCCTGATCCCCGGCTAAAGGAAACAGGCCGCGACGGGATCAATACCCGTTGCGGCTGACCATGTTGACCAGTTGCACCAACTTAGGGCCAAGCTCTTCTTCCAGCCGTTCGGGCGGCAGGATGTAGGCGGGGCCGCCAAGGTTGAACGCCAGCATCGGCGCATCGCCTTGCGGCGCGCGGTAGGGCACCGATACGGCATGCACGTCGGTCTGCCATTTTCCGATCGAGGAATAGAAACCCTTGGTGCGGATCTGTTCGGCGGCGTCGGCGATCTCGTCCTCAAGGCGGGTGTAATCGTCAGGATAGCGTTCGCGGATGCGTTCCATGATCTGCTCGCGCTCAGCTTCGGTGCAGCCCACGATATAGGCGCGGCCCATGGCCGAGCGGGCCAGCGAAATGCGCGAGCCGACGTTCAGCTGCAGGGAAATCATACCCTTGGAGGCCCGCGCGCAGGCGATATAGGTCATGGTCATGTCATCGCGCCCGCCAAGCGCCACTAGCACCCCGTCGCCGCATTCATCGGCCAGCTGCTGCATATAGACCTGCGCGGTTTCCCGCACTTTCATCCCGCCAAGACAGGCGTATCCCAGTCCCAGAACCGGAATGCCCATGCGGTAGCGGCCGGTGCCTTCGTCATAGACCAGATAGCCCAGTTTCAGCAGCGTGTAGGTCAGGCGCGACACGGTGGAATTGGGCAGGCCGGTGCGTTCGGCCAGTTCGCGGTTGCCTAGCCCCGCCTTGTCGTTCGGTGTGAAGGCCCGAAGGATGTCCAACCCGCGATGCAGGGCGGTGACAAACTGACGGTCGCCGTTGGCTTCGGCCTCGACGGCCTCGCTTGCGGAATCTGATGCGCGTTTTCTCACTTCGGTTTTCCTGACCCGTTTCTATTCACGTCGGTTGGGGAACGCGGAATTGCGTGCTGGTAAACGAACAAAGGCTTTGCGGTCAAGTGACGCAACGTCGCGATACTTCATCACACGGCCTCCTGTGTGTTCTGGGACGCAGCAGCATCCCGTTCCGTCAATTCGCGCCAAAGCACCTTGCCCGCACCGCTTTTCGGCAGCGCATCGGTAAAGACAACAGATTTGGGGCATTTGTAGGCGGCCATTTCGGACCGGCACCATTGTATAACATCATTTTCCGTCAGTCGGGATTTCGCGGCGGGGGTGGGGACGACATAGGCCTTGACCGTTTCACCCCGACGTGGGTCTTGCGCCCCGATGATGCAGACCTCGGCAATATCGGGGTTGTGGTGCATCAGCGCCTCGACCTCGGCGGGCCAGACCTTGAAACCGCTGGCGTTGATCATCCGCTTCACGCGGTCGACCATGAAGAAATACCCCTCGGCGTCGTAATATCCCAGGTCGCCGGTGCGAAAGAATGTCTTTCCGTCATGTTCGAAAAACACCTTGGCGGTTTCCTCGGGGCGGTTCCAATACCCTTTGAAGACCTGACGCGCGTGGGTGACGATCTCTCCCACCTCGCCGGGGCCCATTTCAACGCCGGTTTCCACATCCATCACGCGGCTGTCCACATCGAACATGGGGATGCCAAGGCATTGCCGCTTGGGCGCTTGCACCGGATTGGTGTGGGTGGCGGCAATGGTTTCGGACATGCCGTAGCCTTCGATATAGTCCAGACCTGTGATGTCTTTCAGCCGTTTCGCAATGGCCTCTGGCATGGCCGCACCGCCACCGCCGATGGCGTTCAGGCTGCCTAGGTCATAGCTGTCCACATCCGGGTCATTCACCAGATCAATCGCCATGGTCGTAATCGACCGCCATCGGGTCACGCGG
Organism: Rhodobacteraceae bacterium UBA3069; assembly: GCA_002366795.1. Taxonomy (GTDB): domain Bacteria; phylum Pseudomonadota; class Alphaproteobacteria; order Rhodobacterales; family Rhodobacteraceae; genus UBA3069. Next base: position 41,110 of record DFBX01000076.1, read on the forward strand.
TGCCGTTTGATCAGTTCCGCCGCCGTTGCGCGATTCCAGCGCGACATCAGCACGATGGTTCCGCCGCTGGCAATCGGCCCATTCATCGAGTTTTGCATCCCCGTCACATGGAACAGCGGCAGGGTCGCAAGGCTAATGTCGTTCTCGTCCATCGGGTTCCATTGCAGGCCGCCCTTGTTGGTCACCTGCACTGTGTAATGGGTATGCATACAGCCCTTGGGCTGGCCGGTCGTGCCTGACGAATAAGGGATCACGCACAGGTCATCCGGCCCCGCCGTATGCGGCGTGGGGGCGTAACCCGCCGCCATTGCATCGGCCCAGCGGGTGACGCCGCGGCCGGTCGCGTCCGCTGGGTCCAACTGGTCCAGCGGGGCTGGCAGTGGAATATCGCAATCGGGGTCGGCCAGATCGCCACAGGTTGCCGCCAGAACGGATTTCAGCGCACCCTCTTCGATCAGTGGGATTAGGGAGGGCAGCAGGTCTTGCCCTGCCAGCACCACATTCGCGCCTGTGTCGGCCACGTAGTGTTCCAGTTCGGCGTGGCGGGACATGGGGTTCACGGGGATCACCACCGCATCTGATCGCAGAATGGCGTAATAGCCGACCACGAATTGCGGCGCGTTTTGCATATACAGCAGCACGCGGTCGCCCTTGGCTACGCCTTGCGCTTGCAGCCATCCGGCCAGCTTGTCGACCATATCGCCCAGTTCGGCATAGGTGATCGTGCGCCCGTGATAGATCAGCGCGGGGCGTTCGGGGTAGCGCGCAACGCTGTCCGCAAGGTTCTGCCAGACAGATTGCGCGGGCACGTCCAGTTCCTTGGAAACATTGGCGGGCCAGACGCCCATGTGACGGTCGAATGTCATTGTCGGTCAGACCTTCATTCCGGGCATATTCAGCGAGGCGGTGTTGCCGCCATCGACGGGCAAAGCCTGCCCGGTGACGAAGCTGGCATCGTCCGAGGCAAGAAAGGCGATGGCCGCAGCGATTTCCCAAGGCTTGCCAAAGCGGCGCAGCTCGGCCCGTTTGCCCAGCTTGTCCTCTTTTCCCGCGCCGCGCGCGTAGTCAAAGACCGGCTTGGTCATGCCGGTTTCCACAAGGCCGGGGCAGACCGCGTTCACGCGGATACCGTATTGGCCCAGATCGCAGGCGGTGGTCTGCGTCAGGCTGATCACCCCCGCCTTGGAGGCGGAATAGATATTGCCCCCCGCGCCTGACCGGATGCCCGCAACCGATGCCGTGTTCACGATGGCCCCGCCTTGTCCGCGTTCGATCATGCCGGGGGCGACGGCCTGGGTGAAATAGGCAGGTCCGCGCAGGTTCACACCCAGCACGCGGTCCCAGTCTGCATTGTCTACCTGGTGGATCGGCGCATGCGAACAGGCAACGCCCGCATTGTTGCACAGCACGTCGATATGCCCGTATTTCGCCAGAACATTGTTCACGCAGGCACGCACCTGCGCCTCGTCCGAGACATCGCAGCCGATGGCGATATGATCGCCTTCGGGCATTGCTTCCTTCAAGGCGGCCTCGTTCACGTCTACCAATGCAACCTTCGCGCCTTCGGACGCCAACCGCGCAGCGGTGGCGCGGCCGATGCCGCTGGATGCGCCGGTGACGACGGCGATCTTCCCGTCAAATCTCACCCGTTATGTCCTTCCTTATTAGAGGACAGGTTGGCACAGGATTTGCCGCCAATCAATACTGTGAAATAAAATTCCGCACGGCGGGATGCTGCGCCTGCGGCAATCAAAGGCGCGGCAAGAAGCGCCCGTGTTGCTTCATGATATAGCCCCGCACCGTTGCGATCGTGGGCGTCATTTCCTGATCTTCACGGTGCAACAGATACCACTGCCGCAAGATCGGCAGCGTATCGCCCTTCAGCGCGACCAGCCGCCCGGCCCGCAATTCATCTGTTACCGTGTGCTGTGATATCATGGCGATGCCCAGCCCCGCCATCACCGCCTGCTTGATCGTCTCATTCGATCCCATTTCGATCAGGCGGTATAGCTGCCCGTCGCCGATCCGGTCCAGGTAGCGGGTCATCAGGATGCGCGTGCCCGACCCCTGTTCACGGGCGATGAACGTTTCATTCATCAGGTCCTCGGCGGTGACGCGCTCACGCCCGGCAAGCGGATGATCGGGCGGGGCGATAATGACATGGGGATGCTCGCCAACCGGGTCCGCCGTTACTGCGGGGTTGCGGGGCGGCCGGCCCATGATCGCCAGTTCGATGGCGCGGCTTTGCAGGGCGCTGATGATGAAATCGCGGTTGCCCACCTTCAGGATCACCTCGATCATGGGGAATTGCCGCTGGATGTCGGCCACCAGCGCGGGGGCAAAGTACTTGCCGGTGGACACCACGCCCAGAACCACAACGCCGGACTGGCCTGACCCAAGGGCACGCAGTTTCTCGACGCAGGATTGCAGCGCGGTTTCGATCACGCGCTCTGCCTCCAGCACGGCGCGGCCCTCGGCGGTCAGATGCGCCCCGGCCGCGCCGGACCGTGTCACCAGCGTGCAGTTCAGGTTGTTTTCAAGGCTGCGCAACTGGGTATGCACGGCGGGCGGCGTCAGCGATAACATCTCGGCCGCCTGCGCGATGGAGCCGTTGTCCGACACTGCCCTGAGCGCGCGCAGCTGCTTTAGCGTGATGGTTTCGATCCGGGGCATTAAATTGCCTTTAATGCAGAGAATAAATTATTAAATTTTCTTACCCCTGCCGACGTGCCAAAACAAGGGCGTTGCAACACATCACCAAGAATCGGAACCCTGCCATGAGCGCCCAAACCCCTGTCATATCGTCTGATCTGATCCCCGCCGCACTGACCCCCGTGATCGAGGCGCTTTGCGCTGTCTCCGTGGATGTTGCCGCCGTGATCGCGCGTGGTCCGCTGGGGCAGTCCTTGGGTAGCCTTGTGGGTGAAAACACAGATGGTGACAGCCAGAAGGCGCTGGACGTTCTGTGCGACGAGATGTTCGCCGCCGAGCTGAAAAAGACAGACGTGCGCTTCTATGCCTCGGAAGAGCAGGAAGAAGTCGTCACCCTGAACCCGAACGGCAAATACGCGCTGGCCATCGACCCGCTGGACGGCTCGTCCAACATCGACGTGAACGTATCCATCGGCACCATCTTTTCGATATTCGAAGCCAAGGAAGGCGACAAGGAAAGTTTCCTTCGCCCCGCGAATGAACAACTGGCTGGCGGCTATGTGGTGTACGGCCCGCAAACGTCGCTGGTGGTGACGTTTGGCAATGGCACGCTGATGTTCGTGCTGGACCCCGCGGACAAGACCTTCAAGCTGGTGAATGACAAGGTGATGGTCCCGGCCACCTCTAAAGAATTTGCCATCAACGCGTCGAACTACCGCCACTGGACCAAGCCGGTGCGCGCCTATATCGCCGATTGCCTCGCCGGTCAGGAAGGGCCGCGCGACAAGGATTTCAACATGCGTTGGGTCGGTAGCTTGGTTGCGGAAACGCACCGCATCCTGACCCGTGGAGGCATCTTCCTTTACCCCGGCGACAGCCGCAAAGGATATGAATCCGGTCGCCTGCGCATGATCTACGAATGTGCGCCGATCGCGTTCCTGATCGAACAGGCGGGTGGCGTCGCCACCGATGGCGCAGACCCGATCATGGGCCAGCAGGCCGACAGCCTGCACGCCCGTATTCCACTTGTTTTCGGCAGCGCGGAGAAAGTGAACCGCGTTGCCGCCTATCACGACTTGCCTGAGCAGGAGGTTTCGGCCCTCTTCGGGGACCGCGGATTGTTCCGCGGGTAAACCCTGATCCAGCTCTGCCGCAGGTCCGGTCTTTGGGAGGAGAACCGGAATGAGCAGAAAGCATCCGATCATCTCGGTCACCGGCAGTTCCGGTGCAGGGACATCAACGGTGAAATCGACATTCGACCAGATTTTCCGCCGCGAAGGAATTTCTGCCGTGTCGATAGAAGGCGATGCCTTTCACCGTTTCGACCGCGCCGCGATGAAGGCAAAGCTGGAGGCCCGCAAGGCCGCAGGCGATGAAACATTCAGCCACTTTTCCTATGATGCCAACGAACTGGCGGCCTTGGAAGGCGTGTTCCGCGACTACGGCGCTACCGGCCTTGGCAAGACCCGCCACTATGTTCACGACGATGAAGAGGCGGAACGCTTTGGCGTGCCCCCCGGCCATTTCACCGGATGGGAAGATTTCGAATCCGGTTCCGACCTGTTGTTCTACGAAGGGCTGCACGGGGCCGTTGTGAATGATGATGTGAACATCGCATCCCATGCCGATCTGAAAATCGGCGTGGTGCCGGTAATCAACCTTGAATGGATACAAAAAATCCATCGCGACAAGGACAAGCGCGGCTACACCACCGAGGCCGTGACCGACACGATCCTGCGCCGGATGCACGCCTATGTGCATTGCATCTGCCCGCAGTTCATCGAAACCGATGTGAATTTCCAGCGGGTTCCCGTTGTCGACACCTCGGACCCGTTCGTCGCGCGCTGGATTCCCACGCCGGATGAATCGCTGGTCGTGATCCGGTTCAAGAACCCGCGCGGAATCGATTTCCCCTACCTGACCTCGATGGTCCAGGGCAGCTGGATGAGCCGCGCGAATTCCATCGTGATCCCCGGCGGCAAGATGGATCTGGCGATGCAACTGATCTTTACCCCGATGGTGCATCGACTGGTGCAGGAAAGCCGCAAGGCGTGAACGGAGGATATGTCATGAACAAGCAAACCCCGATTTCCGCCGCGCAGGAGGATCGCATGGCAAACGCCATCCGCGCCCTGAGCATGGACGCGGTGCAGGCCGCCAATTCCGGCCACCCCGGCGCGCCGATGGGCATGGCCGATGTGGCCACCGTGTTGTTTTCGCGTTTCGTGAACGTGGACCCGGCGGCGGACCATTGGCCCGACCGCGACCGCTTCGTGATGAGCGCGGGGCATGGCTCCATGCTGGTTTACGCGATCAATCACCTGCTGGGCTATGACGACATGGGTATGGACCAGTTGCGCAACTTCCGCCAGATGGGCGCGCGCACGGCAGGCCACCCCGAATATGGCCATGCCAAGGGGATCGAGACCACGACTGGCCCGCTGGGGCAGGGCATCACCACCGCCGTCGGCATGGCGCTGGGCGAGCGGATGGCGAATGCCCGTTTCGGTGACGACCTGGTTGACCACCACACTTACGTGATCGCCGGCGATGGCTGCCTGATGGAGGGGATTTCCCACGAAGCCATTGATTTCGCCGGCCATATGAAGCTGGGCCGCCTGATCGTAATGTGGGACGACAACAATGTCACCATCGACGGCAAGGCCGATCTGTCCACCTCGACCGACCAGCTGGCGCGGTTTGCCGCAAGCGGTTGGCACGTTGCCCGCGTGGACGGGCATGACAAGGACGCCGTGGCGGGTGCCATTGCAGCGGCGCGGGCCGATGATCGCCCCTCGCTCATCGCTTGCAAGACCGTGATCGGCATGGGCGCGCCCAACAAGGCGGGCACCAGCGGCGTGCATGGCGCGCCCTTGGGGGATGAAGAAATCGCCGCCACCCGCGCTGCGCTGGGTTGGGATGCAGCGCCGTTCGAAGTGCCGCAAGATGTCTATGACGGTTGGCACGCCGCCGCGAAGCGCGGACAGGCGGCGCGCAAAACATGGGAGGACCGGCTGGCCGCGTCCGCATCTGCAGATGCTTTCCGCGCCGCTCAACAGCTCGCCGACGCCAAGGCGCTGCACGCGGCGATGAACGCCTACAAGGCGCAACTATCTGCCGATGCGCCCAAGGTCGCTACCCGCAAGGCCAGCGAAATGGCGCTGGAGGTGGTGAATGCCGCGCTGCCCAACACCGTGGGCGGATCGGCTGACCTGACCGGATCGAACCTTACGAAAACCAAGGGGCAAACCCCCGTCACGCCCGGTGACTATTCCGGTGATTACATCCACTACGGTATCCGCGAACATGGCATGGCCGCGATCATGAACGGGCTTGCGCTGCACGGGGGCTTCAAACCCTATGGCGGCACCTTCCTAGCCTTTGCCGATTACTGCCGCCCCGCCATTCGCCTGTCGGCGCTGATGGGCGTGCCGGTGACGTATGTGATGACGCATGATTCAATCGGTCTGGGCGAAGATGGTCCGACCCACCAGCCGGTCGAACATGTCGCCAGCCTGCGGGCCATTCCCAACCTGATGACCTTCCGCCCCGCCGATGCGGTGGAAACGGCCGAGGCGTGGGGGATTGCGATGACCGCTGAACGCGCGCCCTCGGTGCTGTGCCTGTCGCGGCAGGGGCTGCCCACCGTGCGCACGGCCCATACCGATGCGAACCTGGCTGCCAAGGGCGCATATGTCCTGCGCGAGGCGAATGGTGCGCGCGACGTGACCCTGATCGCCACCGGATCCGAGGTGGAAATCGCCCTGAAGGCCGCCGACCTGCTGACCGACAAGGGCGTGAAAGTGGCCGTTGTGTCCGCCCCCTGTTTCGAGCTGTTCGAACAGCAATCCGCCGATTATCGCCGCCCAACACTGGGCACCGCCCCGCGTGTCGGGGTCGAGGCCGCGATATGTCAAGGTTGGGGGCCGCTTCTGGGCGACAACTCTGCCTTTGTCGGGATGACAGGTTTCGGCGCATCCGCGCCGGCGGACGAGCTGTACCAACATTTCGGGATCACCCCTGAGGCCGTGGCCAAGGCCGCGCAGTCCCTGATGAGCTAAGGAGCAACCATGACAATTCGTGTCGCAATCAACGGCTTTGGCCGAATAGGAAGATGCACCCTGGGCCATGTGATCGAATCCGGTCGCAATGACATCGAGGTGGTCGCCATCAACGCCACCGGCCCGGTGGAAACCAACGCCCATCTGCTGCGTTACGATTCGGTCCATGGCCGGTTCGGCAGCACCGTCACCGTCGGAGACGGCACCATGGACGCGGGCCGCGGCCCGATGCGGATGTTTTCCACCTACGATCCGGAAACGCTGGATTGGGAAGGCGTGGATTTGGTTCTGGAATGCTCGGGCAAGTTCAATTCCCGCGCGGCATCCGAAGTACACCTGAAGCGCGGCGCGAAAAAAGTTCTGATCTCGGCCCCCGCGAAAAACGTGGACCGCACGGTGGTATTTGGCGTGAACCACGGCGGGCTGACCGCGCAGGATCTGGTCGTGTCGAACGGATCCTGCACCACCAACTGCCTGGCCCCGATGGCCAAGGCGCTGAACGATGCGGTCGGCATCGAATCCGGCATCATGACCACGGTGCATTCCTACACCGGCGACCAGCCCACACTGGACCGCCGCCACAGCGACCTGTACCGCGCCCGCGCCGCTGCGATGAGCATGATCCCCACATCCACCGGGGCGGCCAAGGCGATTGGCGAGGTGCTGCCAGAACTCAAGGGCAAGCTGGACGGCTCTGCGATCCGGGTGCCGACGCCGAACGTGTCTGCCGTGGACCTGACCTTTGTGGCGGGCCGCGACGTGACTGCCGCCGACATCAACGCGGTGATGGCAGGGGCGGCGAATGGCGCGATGCGCGGCATCGTCTCCTACGAGACAGAGCCGAAGGTCAGCATTGATTTCAACCACGACAGCCACTCGTGCAATTTCGCCGCCGACCAGACCCGGGTGATGGGCACCCGCCTTGTTCGCGTCATGGCCTGGTATGACAACGAATGGGGCTTTTCGTGCCGGATGGCCGACAATGCCGCGCTGATGGGGACGATCTGAGCAATGACCATGCCCCAGCGCTTTTTCCGCGATTTTCCGCCCGTTTTCACGCCTTTTCGCACGCTTGACGGTAGCGGCAAGGGCGCGGGCAGGGTAATCCGGGGGCAAGCGTTCCCCCCACGGGTGCGCACCAATGGCAAAAGCCAACGGATCACCCGCGCGGACGCGCATGGACATTGCTGAGTAAGGAATAAAACCAATGGCACTCATCACGCTTCGACAACTCCTCGATCACGCTGCCGAACAGGGCTACGGCGTGCCGGCGTTCAACATCAACAACATGGAGCAGGGCCTGGCCATCATGGAAGCGGCCAAGGCCGTGGATGCTCCGGTGATCCTGCAAGCATCGCGCGGCGCACGTAAATACGCCGGCGACATCATGTTGCGCCACATGGTGCAGGCGTTGTCGGAAATGTATCCAGATATTCCGGTCTGTATACACCAGGACCACGGCAACAACGAAGCCACCTGCGCCAGCGCCATCCGCCACGGGTTCACGTCGGTGATGATGGACGGCTCGCTTGAGGCCGACATGAAAACGCCCGCCTCTTACGAATATAACGTCAACATCACCAAGGCCGTGACCGACCTGGCCCATTGGGTTGGCGCCAGCGTAGAGGGCGAGTTGGGTGTTCTGGGATCGCTGGAAACCGGCGAGGCCGCAGCCGAGGATGGATCGGGCGCCGAGGGCAAACTGTCCCACGATCAGCTGCTGACCGACCCCGACCAAGCCGTCGATTTCGTCAGGAAAACCAAGTGCGACGCACTGGCCATTGCCTGCGGCACCTCGCACGGCGCGTATAAATTCACCCGCAAGCCCGATGGCGACATCCTGGCGATGGACACGATCAAGGCGATCAACTCCAAGCTGCCGGGCACGCACCTTGTGATGCATGGCTCGTCTTCGGTGCCGCAATACCTTCAAGACTTGATCAACGCCTATGGCGGCGAGATGCCGCAAACCTATGGCGTGCCCGTCGAGGAGATCGAAAAGGGCATCAAGATGGGTGTGCGCAAGGTCAATATCGACACCGATTGCCGGATGGCCCTGACCGGCCAGTTCCGCAAGGTCGCGACCGAGAAACCCTCGGAATTCGACCCCCGCAAGTTCCTGATCCCCGCCATGGAGGAGATGGAAAAACTTTGCCGCGACCGTTTCGAACGGTTCGGCACCGCAGGCCATGCCAGCAAGATCAAGGTGATCTCGATGGATGACATGGCCGCCCGCTATGAAAGCGGGTCCCTCGATCCGTAATTGCGGCTAGGGCCGCCCAACAGGAGACTACACAATGGACCAGTCAAACCGTTACGCCCGTCTTGACCTGAAAGAGGAAGACCTGATCGCAGGTGGCAAGCATGTGCTTGTCGCCTACATCATGAAACCGAAAGCAGGCTTTGACGGATACCTGGCCACGGCGGCCCACTTCGCAGCAGAAAGCTCCACCGGAACCAATGTGGACGTGTCCACGACAGACGATTTCACCCGCGGCGTCGATGCCCTTGTCTATGAGATCGACGAAGCGAAGGAGGTCATGAAAATCGCCTATCCGGTGGAGCTGTTCGACCGCAACATTACGGACGGGCGTGCGATGATCTGTTCGTTCCTGACGCTGGCGATCGGCAATAACCAAGGCATGGGCGATGTCGAATATGCCAAGATGCACGATTTCTACGTGCCACCCGAATTCCTGCGCCTGTTCGACGGGCCGTCCACCACGATCGCCGATATGTGGCGCGTGCTGGGACGCCCGCATGTCGATGGCGGGTTCATCGTCGGCACCATCATCAAGCCGAAACTGGGCCTGCGCCCGCAGCCCTTTGCCGATGCCTGCTATGATTTCTGGCTGGGTGGCGATTTCATCAAAAATGACGAACCGCAGGGCAACCAGCTGTTCGCGCCGATGAAGGAAACCATGCCGCTGGTCGCCGACGCGATGAAACGCGCGCAGGACGCCACCGGAGAGGCAAAGCTGTTTTCCGCCAATATCACCGCCGACGATCCGTTCGAAATGATCGCGCGCGGCGAGTATATCCTTGAAACCTTTAAGGATAATGCCGATCACGTCGCGTTTCTGGTCGATGGCTACGTGACCGGCCCGGCCGCCATCACCACCGCCCGCCGCCAGTTTCCGCGCCAGTATCTGCACTATCACCGTGCGGGCCACGGGGCTGTAACCTCGCCCCAATCGATGCGCGGTTACACCGCTTTCGTTCTGTCGAAAATGGCGCGGATGCAGGGTGCGTCGGGCATCCACACCGGCACCATGGGTTTCGGCAAGATGGAAGGCGAAAATGCCGACAAGCTGATGGCCTACATGATCACCGACGACAGTGCCGACGGGCCGTTCTATCATCAGGAATGGGCGGGCATGAACCCGACCACGCCGATCATCTCGGGCGGGATGAACGCGCTGCGGATGCCCGGTTTCTTCCAGAACCTCGGTCATTCCAACCTTGTGTTGACCGCTGGCGGGGGCTCTTTCGGGCATATTGATGGTGCTGCGGCTGGGGCCACGTCCCTGCGTCAGGCCGAACAGTGCTGGAAAGAGGGCGCAGACCCGCTGGAATTCGCCAAGGATCACAAGGAGTTCGCCCGCGCCTTCGAAAGCTTCCCCGGCGACGCGGACAAAATTTACCCCGGCTGGCGCGAAGCCCTTCGCATCAACTCGGCCGCGTAATATATGGGGGGTGCGGGATGGCCCGCGCCCCCTGCACAAACAGGAGAGATCCATGTCCTTCGACCGTTCCATCAAGATCGCCCCGTCGATCCTTTCCGCCGATTTCGCCAATTTTGGTCAAGAAATTCAATGTATTGAGGCGCAGGGATGCGACTGGGTGCATGTGGATGTGATGGACGGGCATTTCGTGCCGAACCTCACCTTCGGCCCGCCCTTGGTGGCCGCGATCCGGCCCCATGTGAAAACCGTGATGGACGTCCACTTGATGATTTCCCCGGTAGATCAATACATTGACGCCTATGCGCAGGCTGGTGCCGATGTGATCACCGCCCATTATGAGGCGACGCCGCATATCCACCGCACCATGCAGGCGATCCGCGCGGCGGGCTGCAAGGCCGGTCTGGCGCTGAACCCGGCCACCCCGGCAGAGGTGTGTGAATACCTGCTGGATATGGTTGACCTGATCTGCGTGATGACCGTGAACCCCGGCTTTGGCGGGCAAAAGTTCATTCATTCCCAGATAGATAAGGTAAAAAGGCTGCGCGCCATGATCGGTGATCGCCCGATCCATATCGAGATTGACGGCGGTGTTACCCCCGAAACCGCACCGCTGGTCGCGGCGGCAGGCGCCGATGTGCTGGTCGCAGGGTCGGCCGTGTTCAAGGGTGGTTCGGTTCAGAAACCCGCGCCCTATGGCGAGAATATCCGCGCGATACGAGCTGCCGCGCAGGCTTAAGGTTTTGACTAAGAACGGAAAATTAACGCGGGTCAGCCCGCGAACAAGGAAGGTTTGCGATGAAAACGGTGGTTTTTGATCTAGACGGAACGCTGATCGACTCAGCCCCCGGCATCCGCGCGGCGGTCAATAAAATGCTGGAGGGTCAGGGGCTTGCGCCGCTTGATCTGGCGACCGTGACATCATTTATCGGCCATGGCCTGCCAAAGCTGGTCGCACGTGTGATCGGCCATGTCGGGCTGGATGTGGCCTGCCAGGATGCGCTGACAGCGGAAACGCTGGCGCTGTATAACGCCGATCCGGTGTTTGAAACTGTGCTATATCCCGGTGTCGAGGGAACTCTCAAGCATCTGAAAAAAAACGGTTTTCGCATCGGGCTTTGCACCAACAAGCCGCTGACCGCGACGCTGGAAATCATCGGGCCGATGGGACTGGACGGGTTTCTGGATGAAATCGTGGGGGGCGATAGCCTTTCGGTGAAAAAGCCCGACCCGGCCCCGCTGATCGAGACATTTGAACGGCTTGGCGCGCGTGGGCCTTACGTGGGCGACAGCGAGGTAGACGCCGAAACCGCACATCGTGCAGACACGGATTTTGCCCTGTTCACAGGAGGTTACCGTAAAACCCCGATCAACGAACTTCCCCACAAATACGCATTTTCCCATTTCGACGAGTTGACCCAATACATGGAGGCCGCACTGTGATCACAGCCCTGATATTCGACGTGGATGGCACGCTTGCCGAAACCGAAGAGGCGCACCGCGCCGCGTTCAACGCCACTTTCGATGCCTGGGGTCTGGGCTGGCACTGGACCCGCGACCACTACGCCGAGCTTTTGAAAACCACCGGCGGTAAAGAACGCGTGCGCCGGTTTCAGACCGATTTGGCGGCAAATGCCCGCCGCCTGTCCGGTGATGAAATCGCCGCATTCCATGCCGAAAAAACAAAAGCTTACGCCGATATCCTGGGCCGCGGAGAACTGACCCTGCGCGCTGGCGTTAAGGATTTGGTGGCCACCGCACGGAACGAAGGGTTAACGCTGGCCATCGCGACCACGACCAACACCCCGAACGTGGATGCGCTGTGCCAGTGCTGCTGGGGCACACCCGCCACCGAGGTGTTCGACGTGATCGCCGCAGGCGACATGGTGCAGGCCAAGAAACCCGCGCCGGACGTGTTTTTGCTGGCCCTTGAAAAGGAAAATATCAAGCCGGATCAAGCCATTGCATTCGAAGACAGCCGCAATGGTCTGTTGTCTGCAAAGGGCGCGCACCTGCGCACCGTGGTTACGCCCTCGGCCTATACGCAGGCCGATGATTTCAGCGAAGCCGACCAAGTGGTCCCGACGTTGGAGGGTTGGCACTGGTCCCGCATGGCGGAAATAGTGGGCTAACGGGAGCATCCGCTTCCATGGATTCGGTAAAACCCCCCCTTGATCCATGAAAGTTAACCATTCTTGCCGACTGGTTAATGTTTCACCGCGCGCAGGGTCAAAATAAATCACTTGGGGCCGAAGGGGCTTGGAACCCGCCCACACCCGCCGCATAGTCGGACGGATGGAGGTGCGGCATGGAACTGGCTGACAGATTGATGGCGGAAATCGAGGCGCGGCAGGGTGACCTGATCGCGCTGACGCAAGACCTGATCCGCATCCCGACGCTGAATCCGCCCGGAGACAACTATCTTGAAATCTGCGCCTATCTTGAGACGCGGTTGAAGGCCAAGGGGTTCGACGTGACTATGGTGCGCGCGGAAGGTGCCGCCGGTGACAGCGACCGTTACCCGCGCTGGAACGTGATCGCGCGGCGGACAGGTGCGCACAAGGGCGATTGCGTGCATTTCAACAGCCATATCGACGTGGTCGAGGTCGGGCGCGGCTGGACGGTGGACCCGTTCGGTGGCGAATTGAAGGACGGCAAGATTTACGGGCGCGGCGCCTGCGACATGAAGGGTGGTCTTGCCGCCTCGATCATCGCGACCGAAGTGTTCTGCGACCTGGTGCCGGATTTCGCCGGCGCGGTGGAAATCAGCGGCACGGCGGACGAGGAATCCGGCGGCTTCGGCGGGGTGGCCTACCTGGCCGAAAAGGGCTGGTTCAACCCCGACCGTGTGCAGCATGTCATTATTCCCGAGCCGCTGAACAAGGACCGCATCTGTCTTGGCCACCGCGGCGTATGGTGGGCGGAAATCGAAACCCACGGGGAAATTGCCCATGGTTCGATGCCGTTTCTTGGCGATTGCGCGGTGCGGCACATGGGTGCCGTGATGCACAAGATGGAGGAAACCCTGTTCCCCGCCCTTGCACGAAAACGCACCGAAATGCCTGTGGTACCCGAAGGGGCCAAGCAATCGACGCTGAACATCAACTCTATCCACGGCGGAGAGGCAGAGCGCCCCGTTGACTACACCGGAATGCCCGCCCCCTGCGTGCCCGACAGCTGCCGCATGATCATCGACCGCCGCTTTCTAATTGAAGAAAACATCGACGAGGTCCGCGAAGAAGTGCTTGGCCTGCTGCGCGACCTGGCCGAAAAGCGCGAGAACTTCCGCTATGACGTGCGCGAACTGTTCCGCGTGCTGCCCACCATGACTGAAAAAGACGCACCCGTGGTGACCACGGTGGCCGATGCGATCGGGCAGGTGATGGGCAAGGTGCCAGAATATGTCGTCTCGCCCGGCACCTACGACCAGAAACATATCGACCGGATCGGCAAGCTGCAGAACTGTATCGCTTACGGCCCCGGTATCTTGGACCTGGCGCATAAGCCCGACGAATACGTGGGTGTGGAAGATATGCTGGACAGTGCCAAGGTTATGGCGCGCGCGCTGCTTGAACTCTGCCCCGCGCCCTGAGCCAATAGCCTTTCATTGTTCTGAAAATACCGTGGGGAGCGCGAGGGGCTAGCCCCTCGCTTGCGCCGGCGCATCACACTGCAATGTTGTCGATCAGGCGGATACCGGCCAGCCATGCGGCGGCGAAAAGGCGGCATTCGCCGGTCAGCTTGTCATGCTGGATCAGGGACGCGGCATCGCGCAGGTCAAGGTATTCGATCTCGGTAAACCCTGCCGCTTTCAGGCGTTTCTCGGCATCGGGCATCAGCGCGGACATGGACCCGCCCGCGCGCAGGGCCTCGGCCATGTCCTCCATCACCTCGGCCAGTTTGGGGGCGTGGATGCGGGCGCGGTCGGACAAAAGCAGGTTGCGCGAGGACATGGCAAGCCCGTCTTCCTCGCGGATGGTGAGGCAGCCGATAACCTCGATATCAATGTCCAGATCGCGGGCCATGCGGGTGACGACCTGCAATTGCTGCCAGTCCTTCTGCCCGAAATAGGCCCGATCCGCCGCGGTTTGGCCGAACAGCTTGGCGACCACCGTCGCCACCCCGTCGAAATGCCCCGGACGGTGCGCGCCACACAGCACGTCAGTCAGGCCGGACACGGACACATTGGTGGCAAAGCCGTCCGGGTACATCTGTTCGCCATCCGGCACATAGATCACGTCCACCCCGATGGGGGCCAGTTTCTTGGCATCCTCATGTTCGGTGCGGGGATAGTTTTTCAGGTCATCGGGATTGTTGAACTGCTTGGGGTTCACGAAAATCGTGACGATCACGCGGTCGCAATCGGCCCGGGCGGCCCGTGCAAGCGACAGATGACCCTGATGCAGCGCGCCCATGGTGGGTACAACGCCGATGGTTGCGCCCTCGCGGTGCCATTGCCGCGTCAGGGCGCGCAATTCGGGCAAGGTGCGGATGATCGGCGCGCTCATTTGCCGGTGCCTTTGGCGGGCGCTTCGGCGCTGAACGTGTGTTCGGGGGCGGGGAAGGTGCGGGCGCGTACCTCTGCCGCGTAATCGGCAATGGCGGCTGTGCCATCCGCGCCCAGTGCCGCGTAGCGTTTCACGAATTTCGGTTTGAAGGCGGTGAACAGGCCCAGCATGTCATCAACCACAAGGATCTGCCCGTCGCAGCCTGCGCCCGCGCCGATGCCGATGGTGGGGATGGGCAGGTCAGCGGTGATCTGGTCGGCCAGGTCTGCGGGGACTTTTTCCAGCACCACGGCGAATGCGCCCGCCTCCGATACGGCGCGTGCATCGGCCATCAGGGCTGCGGCCGCGTCGCCGCGCCCCTGCACCTTGTAGCCGCCGATCGTGTTGATCGACTGCGGTGTCAGCCCGACATGGGCCATGACCGGAATGCCGCGCGCGACCAGAAAGGCGATGGTTTCCGCCATGTGCTGCCCGCCTTCAAGCTTAACCGCGCCTGCGCCGGTTTCGGCCATGATGCGGGCGGCGTTGCGGAACGCCTGCTGCGGCGATTCCTCGTAAGAGCCGAAGGGCATGTCCACCACCATCATCGCGGATTTCAGCCCGCGCGCCACGGCGCGGCCATGCATCACCATCATGTCCATGGTCACGCCAAGGGTCGATGGCAACCCGTGCAGCACCATGCCGACGCTGTCACCGACCAGCACGAAATCGCATTCCGCGTCCATCATCTGCGCCATGGGCGTGGTGTAGGCGGTCAGCGATACGATGGGGGTATGCCCCTTCATGGCGCGGATGTCATCGGGCAGGGGGGCGGTTTTGTGTGCGGTGGCGCTCACGAGTGTCCTCCATCAGGGCGTCACGGGATTGCTGCGGTGCAGCGCATTGGCGATTGGGTAACAATATTGCGCCGCCGCGTCCAGAAATATCGTTTTTGATCCGCGCTTGATTACGCGGCGTTTTGGGGCAAGGTTAATGCTCAGGAGTCGGGCGGCGGGGTGCCAGCCCGGCAAAACGGGAGAAACACTCATGTTTTCCAAATGGATGAGCCGCGCGACACTTGGTGCGCTGACCTTGGCAGCAACGATGGGGATCGCATCGGCGAAAAGCACGATCACCGTTGGGATGCAGCTGGAACCGCCGCACCTTGACCCGACCTCGGCCGCGGCGGGGGCGATTGATTCCGTGCTATATGCCAATGTGTTCGAAGGGCTGACGCGGTTCGGGCCGGACGGGTCGGTGAACCCCGGCCTGGCGGAAAGCTGGGAGATTTCCGAGGATGGCCTGACCTATACGTTCAAGCTGCGCGAGGGTGTGAAGTTTCACGACGGCACCGATATGAACGCCGAGGATGTGAAATTTTCGCTGGACCGCGCGCGGGCCGAGGATTCGGTGAACGCACAGAAGGCGCTGTTCGAAGGTATCAAGGATATCGAGGTGGTGGACCCGCTGACCGTAAAGGTCACGCTGTCCAAGCCGAACGGGTCGTTCCTGTTCAATATGGCATGGGGCGACGCGGTGATCGTCGCGCCCGAAAGCATTGACGGCATCAAGGAAAAGCCGGTCGGCACTGGGGCGTTTGTCTTTGAAAGCTGGCTGCAGGGTGACCGGATCGAGCTGGCCAAAAATGCCGAATACTGGGGCGAGCCTGCCAAGCTGGAGCATGTGACTTTCAAGTTCATTTCCGACCCGACGGCGGCTTTTGCATCGGTCATGGCCGAGGATGTGGACGTTTTTACCGCCTTTCCCGCGCCGGAAAACCTGCCCCAATTCGAAGCCGATCCGCGGTTCCAGGTGCTGGTCGGTTCGACCGAGGGCGAGACAATCCTTTCGACCAACAACAAGATGCCGCCCTTTGACAATGTAAAGGTGCGCGAGGCGCTGGCCCATGCGATTGACCGTCAGGCCATCATCGACGGGGCGATGTTCGGATATGGCACCCCCATCGGCACCCATTTTGCGCCGCATAACCCCGATTATGTCGATCTGACCGGGATGAACGCATATGACCCAGAAAAGGCAAAGGCCCTGCTGGCCGAGGCGGGATACCCCGACGGGTTCAAGACCACGCTGAAGCTGCCGCCGCCGTCCTATGCGCGGCGCGGCGGAGAGATCATCGCGGCACAACTGGCCGCCGTGGGGATCGAGGCCGAGATCACCAATATGGAATGGGGTCTGTGGCTGGAACTGGTGTTTTCCAACAAGGATTACGGGCTGACCATCGTCAGCCATACCGAGCCGATGGACATCGGGATTTACGCCCGCCCCGATTACTATTTCCAGTATGACAGCGCCGAGGCGCAGGGGTTGATGGCAAAGCTGTCGGAAACCACCGATCCTGCCGCACGGTCCGGTATTCTGAAGGAAATGCAGGAACTGATCGCTAAGGACTATGTGAACGGTTACCTGTTCCAACTTGCGGCTTTGACCGTGGCCAAGGCCGGTGTTCAGGGCCTGTGGGCCAACGCGCCGACGCAGGCGACCGATCTGACGGCGGTCAGCTGGGTGGATTGAGACCTTGCCGGGGATGTGTGTGGAGAGCGTGGAAGCCTCCGGCGGAAGTATTTAGAGAACAATGAAAGCAGGGGCGGCGCAGACGTGTCGCCCTTTGCGGTATAGCGGGGGCAAATGGGGCGGTTCTTGATCCGGCGGCTTTTGGGGTTGATCGTTGCGCTGGCGGTGGCCAGCGTTGTGATTTTTCTGTGCCTGGAGGTCGTGCCAGGTGATCCTGCGGCCTATATGCTGGGGGTGAATGCGCGGCCCGATACCTTGGCGGCGCTTCGGGCCGAGCTGGGTTTGGACGGGTCTGCCGTTCAGCGGTATTTCGACTGGATTGGCGGGATGCTGCGGGGCGATTTCGGCATCAGCTATACCTATCGCACACCGGTTTCCGGGATGATTGTTGACCGGATGTGGGTGTCCTTGCCGCTGGCACTGTATGCGCTTGGCCTGAGTGTGGCGATCGCTTTTCCCGCCGGGATCTGGGCGGCCTCGCGCCGAGGCTCTGCTGCCGATCTGGGGGTGATGGGGGTCACGCAGCTGGGCGTGGCGGTGCCGAATTTCTGGTTCGCCATGCTGATGGTCTTGCTGTTCGCGATCAAGTTGCGCTGGTTTCCGTCGGGCGGGTTTGCCGGTTGGGACGAGGGGCTGTTTGCCGGATTGAAAAGCCTGACCCTGCCGGCGATTGCGCTGGCGCTTCCGCAGGCGTCGATCCTGACGCGGGTGATGCGGTCATCGCTTCTGGACACGTTGGGCGAGGATTACATCCGTACTGCCCGCGCCAAGGGCGTCAGCCGCCGCCGCGCGATTTGGGCGCACGGGTTGCGCAATGCGCTGATCCCGGTGTTGACGATCATCGGCTTGCAGTTTTCGTTCCTGCTGGCCGGGGCGATCATCATTGAAAACGTGTTCTACCTGCCGGGGCTGGGGCGGCTGGTGTTCCAGGCCATATCCTCGCGCGATCTGATCGTGGTGGAATCGGTTGTGTTGCTGCTGGTGTTTGCCGTGATTGCCGTGAATTTCGCTGTGGACATGGCCTATGGGCTGGTTGATCCCCGGCTGAGGGGGCGGCGATGAAGGGGCTGTGGCTGGGCGCGATACTGGTGTCGGTGTTCGTGGGGGCGGCGCTACTCTCGCTCGTGTGGGTGCCGTATGACATCATCCAGATGAACATGGCGCAAAGGTTGCAGGGTCCGTCATGGCCGCATCCGCTGGGGACCGACCATTACGGGCGCGACATGCTGAGCATGATCATGCTGGGCGCGCGCACTTCCATTGCGGTGGCGTTGGTGGCGGTGGGCATCGGCATGGGGCTGGGCGTGCCGCTGGGGCTGACGGCGGCGGCGCGGCGGGGGGGCTGGATCGACGAGATCGTGATGCGCGGCAATGATCTGATCTTTGCCTTTCCCTCGCTTCTGATCGCCATTCTGATCACCGCGATTTTCGGGGCGTCGGCGGTGAATGCCATTATCGCCATCGGGATTTTCAACATCCCCGTTTTTGCGCGCCTGGTGCGGGGCGGGGCGCTAAGCCTTTGGACGCGCGACTATATCCTGGCCGCCCGCGTGGCGGGGAAGGGGCGTGCGCGTATTTCCATTGAACATATCCTGCCGAACCTGACCAACCTGTTGATCGTGCAGGGGACCATCCAGTTTTCGCTGGGTATCCTGGCCGAGGCGGGCCTATCCTATGTCGGGCTTGGTGCGCAGCCGCCGGTGCCCAGTTGGGGGCGGATGCTGGCGGACACGCAAACCATGTATTCGATTGCCCTGCATCTGGCGCTGGTTCCGGGGCTGTCGATCTTGCTGACCGTGCTTGGGCTGAACCTGATGGGCGACGGGCTGCGTGATTTGCTGGACCCGCGGGTGCGGAGGGCGGCGCGATGAGCCTTTTGCAGATTGAGGGGCTGCACATGGCGATCCATGGCCAGCCGATCTTGCGCGACGTTTCGCTGTCGCTGGCACGCGGAGAGGTATTGGGCATCATCGGGGAAAGCGGGTCGGGCAAGTCGATGACCGCCTTTTCGGTGATGCGACTGCTGCCGCGCGGGGCGGGGTGTCTGGGCGCGGTGCGGTTGGACGGGCGCGACCTGTTGCAACTGCCGGAGCGGCAGATGAATAACATACGTGGACGTATGGTCGGCATGATTTTCCAAGAGCCGATGACCGCGCTGAACCCTTTGAAGACGATCGGGGATCAGGTGGCGGAGACGGTGCGCCTGCACGAAGGGCTGTCGCGACGCGCAGCGTGGGACCGTGCGCGCGCGGCATTGGCGCGGGCCGAATTGCCCGAGGAAAGCTTCCCCCTGACGCGCTATCCGCATGAATTGTCTGGCGGGCAGCGGCAGCGGGTGGTGATCGCCATGGCCATCGCCTGTCGCCCCGCGCTGCTGATCGCGGACGAGCCGACGACGGCGTTGGATGTTACGACGCAGGCGGAAATCCTGAACCTTCTCAGGCGGTTGGTGCAAGAGGAAGGCTGTGGCCTCATGTTGATCTCGCACGATCTGGCGGTGGTGGCGAGCATGGCCGACCGCATCGCCATCATGCGCGCCGGTGAGGTGGTAGAGCAGGGGCCGACCGCCGAAATTTTGCGGCAGATGCAGCACCCCTACAGCCGCGCCTTGCGGGCGGCCTCGGCCCACGCGCCAGAGCGGGGGGCGGTTGCGACGGGCGAGACCTTGTTGAACTGCGACGGGGTGGTGCGGGACTATGCCCTGCCGCGCGGGCTGCTCGCCGCGCCGCAGCATTTCCGGGCCGTGGACGGTGTGAGTTTCACCATCAAGCGGGGCGAGAGCCTTGGGCTGGTCGGGGAATCCGGCTGTGGCAAGTCCACCTTGACCCGCGCCATTCTGGGGCTTGAGCCGCTGCAAGCCGGCCGGATCGAGATTTCCGGACAGCCGATCAATGCCAATGGCCATGTCGATCCAGCCATTCGCAAGCATATGCAGGTGGTGTTTCAAGACCCCTATGGCAGTTTCAACCCGCGTCACCGGGTCGAGCGGTTGATTTGCGAGCCGTTTCATCTTTGGGACGATCCGCCCGTGGGCGCGGCGCGGGACAAGGCCATTGCCGATGCGCTGGAGGCCGTGGGCCTGTCGGTCGCGGACAGGCACAAGTTTCCGCATGAATTCAGCGGCGGGCAGCGGCAGCGCATCGCCATTGCCCGCGCCCTGATCACCCGCCCCGACCTGATCATCCTGGACGAGGCGGTCAGCGCGCTGGACGTGTCGGTGCGCGCGCAGGTGCTGGGTTTGCTTGCGGATTTGCAGGGGCGGCTTGGCCTGACCTACCTGTTCATCAGCCACGATCTGTCAGTGGTCCGGTCGATCACCGACCGCGTGCTGGTGATGAAGGCCGGAAAAATCGTGGAGGAGGGGGAAACGCGTGCCGTGTTCGACGCGCCCGCGCATCCCTATACGGCGCAGCTGATCAAGGCCGCGCCGCGTTTGCCGGAAGGCGTGGGAGGATAAATTGGTGATTTCTTGCAGGGCAATACGCCATGGTTGATCGCGCGCGGCCGGAGGAGATCGCGCACAGGTCAGGCAGTTTCTGGAGCCGCATTGGGACGAATGGCACCGCAAGGCCGGATCGCTGCCGATGGTGTCGGACAGCCAGGGCACCTGCGGACGTTCGGCGCTGTTTTTGCGTGATGTTTTGCGCGACGAGGGGATCGCCGCGCATTTTGCCGCCGGATCGCCGGTGGAAGGCCGCAAGGGGTTTCACGCGCCAAACGGCTGGCACGGGCATGCCTGGGTGCGGGCGGGCAGTTGGATTGCCGACGTGACCGCCGACCAGTTCGGATGCGAAAGGGTTGTGGTGACAGCGGCGGACGATCCGCGCTACGCGGAGGGGACGGACACGGCGGAGCCGGAGTTCATTGCTATACGTCAGCGTATGGTGCGGGAATTGATGGCCGCGTGGATTGCACGCGGCAAGGGAGGAAAAACAAATGCGGCTTGATGGAAAACGGGCGATCGTGACTGGCGCGGCCAGCGGTTTCGGCGTGGGCATCGCGCGTAAATTCGCAGAGGAAGGCGCGCGTGTCATGGTGGTGGACGTGAACGCCGAAGGCGCGGCTCAGGTCTCGGCGGACCTGGGCGGGGATGCCATCGCGCAGGCCTGCGACTTGGGCAATGCGGATGATGTGTCCGCCATGCGCGCAGCGGCAGAGGCCGCCTGGGGCGGCGTGGACATCATCGTGAACAACGCGGGCGTCACCCATCTGCCCACCCCGTTGGAGGAGGTCAGTGAGGATGATTTCGACCGCGTGTTCCGCGTGAACTGCAAGTCGATCTACCTGATTGCAAGGGAGTTCGTGCCCGGTTTGGGGCGTGGCGCGAATATCGTCAACGTGGCGTCCACTGCGGGGCTTAGCCCGCGGCCACGGCTGAACTGGTACAATGCCTCGAAGGGGTGGGTGATCACCGCGACCAAGGCGATGGCGGTGGAGCTGGCCCCGCGCGGCATCCGCGTCAACGCGCTGTGCCCGGTGGCGGGGGACACGCCGCTATTGGCATCCTTCATGGGAGAGGACACGCCGGACATGCGGGAAAAGTTCTTGTCCACCATCCCTATGGGGCGGTTTTCGACCCCCGAGGATATGGGCAACGCGGCCTGCTACCTGGCCTCGGACGAGGCCAGCATGATCACCGGCGTTGCGATGGAAGTGGACGGCGGGCGCTGCATCTGACGCCGGTGCGAGGTATTTTCAGAACAATGAAGGGGCGGGCTTGCCTGCGGGCGGGCCGCGTGGCATCTGTTTGCGTCTTGAAGTGTCGTGGGTCAAGGGGAGGGCCGGGGATGCGTATCGGATTGGTGGTGCTTTGTGCGGGCTATGTTCTAAGCCAGTTTTTCCGCGCGTTTCTTGCGGTTCTGTCGGAGGTTCTGGGCCGTGATCTGGGCGCGGGCGCCGAGGAACTGGCCATTGCGTCCGGCATGTGGTTCCTGACCTTTGCGGCGATGCAGATTCCGGTCGGCTGGGCGCTGGACAAGCTGGGGCCGCGCCGCGCCGCTGCCAGCCTTCTGGCGTTGGGCGGGGCTGGTGGCGCGGCGGTTTTCGCGCTGGCGCAGATGCCGTGGCACATCAGCCTTGCCATGGGGTTGATCGGCGTGGGCTGCTCGCCCGTGCTGATGGCATCCTATTTCATTTTTGCGCGGGTCTATGCCCCGGCGAAATTCGCCATGCTGGCGGCCGTAATGCTGGGCACAGGTAGTCTTGGGAACCTGTTGGGATCGGCCCCGCTGGCATGGGCCGTGGGCGCGATGGGCTGGCGCGCGTCGCTGTGGGGCATGGCGGCGGTGTCCCTGCTGGTGGCGGTGCTGATCGCGCGCACGGTCGAAGACCCGCCCAAGGCCGATGCGCAGGGCGGCGGGTCGCTGTTGAGCCTGATGAAGATGCCCGCGCTGTGGCCTTTGCTGCCCTTGATGGTGGTGGCCTATGCGCCCTCGGCCGGGCTGCGCGGGCTTTGGATCGGGCCATATCTGACCGACACCTATGGCGCGACGCGCGACGTGGTGGGGCAGGCCAGCCTGATCATGGGCGTGGCGATGATTGCGGGCACGTTTTTCTATGGTCCAATGGATCGGATCGTCGGGTCGCGCAAATGGGTCGTGATCGGCGGCATGACGCTGGTGTTGGCGGCCTTGGTGCTGCTGTGGCAGGTGCCTGTTCCGGGGTACTGGCCATCGGTCGCGCTGTGTGCGGTCATCGGGTTTTTCGGCGCGGTCTACCCGGTGATGATGGCGCATGGGCGCAGCCTGTTTCCCGATCATCTGGTCGGGCGCGGCGTGACCTTTTTGAACCTGTGTTCCATCGGGGGTGTCGGGGTGATGCAGGTTATGACCGGGCGGCTTTACGCCAGTGTGACGACCACGAAATTCGAGGATAGCGCCTATGCCGCGGTCTTTGCGTTCTTCGCCGCGACCTTGATTTTCGGTCTGTTCTTCTACCTTTTTGCGCGGGATCGTGCGGAATGACCACGCCTGAGCGGTCCGCGTGACGCGGCCCCTTTCATGTCATGTGGCCATGCGTTAGAAGGCCGCGTCCTGAATCATAAGGAGTTTACCCGATATGGGTTATAAAGTCGTCGTTGTCGGCGCCACGGGGAACGTGGGTCGTGAAATGCTGAACATCCTGGCCGAGCGCCAGTTCCCAGTTGACGAGCTTGCCGCGCTGGCATCGCGTAAATCGCTGGGGACCGAGGTGAGCTTTGGCGACAAGACCCTCAAGACCCAAGACCTGGCCACCTTCGATTTCACGGGATGGGACATGGCCTTGTTCGCCGTCGGGTCCGAGGCGACCAAGGAATACGCGCCCAAGGCCGCCAAGGCGGGCTGCGTGGTGATCGATAACAGTTCGCTTTATCGGTATGACCCCGATGTGCCGCTGATCGTGCCCGAGGTGAACCCGCAGGCCATCCACGGTTATTCGAAAAAGAACATCATCGCGAACCCGAACTGTTCGACCGCGCAGATGGTTGTGGCGCTGAAGCCGCTGCATGACCGCGCCAAGATCAAGCGCGTTGTCGTGTCCACCTACCAGTCGGTTTCCGGCGCGGGCAAGGAAGGCATCGACGAGCTGTGGGATCAGACCAAGTCGATGTATAACCCGACCGACGACAA
This sequence comes from Rhodobacteraceae bacterium UBA3069, assembly GCA_002366795.1. GTDB lineage: Bacteria > Pseudomonadota > Alphaproteobacteria > Rhodobacterales > Rhodobacteraceae > UBA3069. The sequence goes on from DFBX01000076.1 coordinate 65,133, forward strand.
GCCTGCCAAGAAGTTCACCAAGCAGATCGCTTTCAACGTGATTCCGCATATCGATGTCTTCATGGAAGACGGATCGACCAAGGAAGAATGGAAGATGGGCGCGGAAACCAAAAAGATTATCGACCCGTCGATCAAGGTCACGGCGACCTGTGTGCGCGTGCCGGTGTTCGTTGGCCATTCCGAGGCGATCAACATCGAGACTGAGGATCACCTGGACGAGGACGAGGCCCGCGATATCCTGCGCGAGGCACCCGGCGTTATGGTGATCGACAAGCGCGAGGACGGCGGCTACGTCACCCCCGTGGAATGCGTGGGCGATTTCGCCACCTTCATCAGCCGGTTGCGCCAAGATTCGACGATCGACAACGGTTTGAACTTCTGGTGTGTCAGCGACAACCTGCGCAAGGGCGCGGCGCTTAACGCGGTTCAGATCGCCGAATTGCTGGGCCGTGAGGTTCTTAAAAAGGGCTGATTTTCGGCTTGTAAATTGTGGAAGGGCGTGGCCGGTGGCTGCGCCCTTTTTCGTTTCAATGCGCTGTTTGCAGCGGCGGGATAGGGTATTTGCAGAACAGTGAAAGGGCGGGCGGCGCGTCTTTGCCGGTCTTCCGTTTGGTGGTTGATCGGGCGCGCAAAGGCGGTGACTGTTTGGCAATTTTTTATTTTCAGGGGGTTTCCCATGCGCTTGCTTGCTTTGCCGTTGATGTTTTTTCCTGCCATGGTTTGGGCGGAGGATTACGTCTTGTCCGCGCCGGTGGGCGCTGTGACCGTGCATCCGGCTGGCGCGACGCTTGAGCGGCGCGTGACGGTGGATGTGCCAGCGGGCCAGCACCGCCTGATCGTGCAGGATTTGCCTGTGGGGGTTGATCTCGGCTCTTTGCGGATGGTGGTGGAGGGCGCTGTGAAGGGCGAGGTCGTGATGCGTGACCGTTTCACCCCGCCGCGTGATGCCGCCACGCCTGAGGTAGATGCCGCCGAGGCGGACGTGGCCCGGATCGAGGAGGCCATGGCACAGGCTGAGGACGACCGCGCGCGGGTGTTGGCGGCGCGCGACGCGGCCATGGCGCGCCTAGATTTCCTGCGCCAGTTGGGCGAGGGCGAAGGCGTTGCCGCGCAGCCCGTGGCGGATTTGCGCGGGTTGATTGCCATGATCGGAGAGGAAGCCGCGGCCGCCCGCCGCGCGCAGGTGGATGCCGAGGCAAAGGCGCGCGGATTTGCGCAGCGCCTAAAGGATTTGAATGAGGAACTTAATCGCGCCCGCGCCGCGTTGGCTGCCCTGCGGCCAGAGGTAGAGGACCGCGCCTATGTCGCCGTGTCCCTGACGGTAGAGCGGGAGGGCGAAGTGTCGCTTGTCATGCGCTCTTTCGCGCGCGAGGTCATGTGGCAGCCGGTTTACGATCTGCATCTGGACCGCGCGGCGGGGAAGCTGCGGATCGAGCGGGGTGCCTATGTGCGGCAGGACACCGGCGAGAACTGGAAAGGCGTGTCGTTGACCCTGTCCACATCCATGCCCGCCGAAGGTGTGAACCCCCGCGAGGTATATTCGCAGAAAATGCGCATTGATGATCCGGCACCGCCGGTGCCCAAGCCCGTCATGCGGAGCCAGGCGGATATGGGCGCCTTGGCGGAACCAGTGATGGAAACGGCGATTGTTGTCGAGCAGGCGGCGGTCTCTTTCGATGGGCTGGTGGCCGAATATCGCTATGACAAGCCGCTGGATCTTGTATCGGGCGCGGATATGTTGCGGATCGCCTTGGGCGAGGTGTCTTTGAACGCCGATATTAGCGCGCGCGCCATACCGCTTTATGACGAGACCGCCTTTGTCGAGGCGCAGGTCAAGAACACCGCCGGAGAGCCGATCCTGGCGGGGCAGGCGTTTCATTACCGTGACGGGGTCTTCGTGGGCGAACACGGGTTCCCGTCAATTCCGGTGGGGGGCGAGGACGCGCTGTTCTTTGGTCCCATTGACGGGCTGGTGGTGAACCGCACGGTTCTGGACCGCCATGAGGGGGATCGCGGCGTGATCTCCAAATCCAACGCGCGTAAGGAACAGGTGCGGATCGACTTGGAAAACCTGACCGGAGAGGCATGGGACCTGCGTGTGATCGACCGCGTGCCCTATTCCGAACAGGAGGATTTGCAGATCACATATGACGCGCGCCCTGCGGTGTCTGAAAAAGACATCGAAGGCCGCCGCGGCGTTCTGGCATGGGATATGGAAATCGCCGCGGGCGAGAAAAAGCAGATCGGTCTGGATACGGTGATCAAGTGGCCCGAGGGGAAGGTGTTGCGGTGAGGGGTTAGATAATCGCTCCTAAAAAACGGAGTACATTTTCTAGCCAACCGAGCGCAGCGGGGAATTTCTGAGACATCGCCAGAAGCATGGCGGAATGGTTGAAAAGTATGTCCCCGGCGATACCGATCACACCCCAGATAGATGCCTTGCGCAATTCAGTCGGCAACAGCTTGATATATTCTTGCCATTCGCGCGCAGTGCCGTCACGCAGGCTGTCGCGATAAAGCTTGGCACCGATAATCGCATTTTCCGCCAGAACGCGCAGCAATTCGCGGGTAGACGCCAGAAGGCCCTTGGCGGCCCGCGGATCGTTGCCTTCGGCTGCTTGCTCGGTTTCGTCGTCATATTCGTCGTCCACGTCTTGGGCGTCTCGCATCGTGCGGGCGATATTGCGGAAATCGGCGATGTTTTCGGCGATGTCTTCCGGCAGGTCCTCGTCTATCTCGTCTTCCAGATAGGCGACCCATTCGGGAAAGCGTTGACTGAACGTGACGATGGCAGCCGCGAAGCTTTCTAGGTGTTTGATCCCAAGGT
>DFBX01000093.1:0-11504 GCA_002366795.1 Rhodobacteraceae bacterium UBA3069
ATCCCCTAAATGAAGACGCCGCCTGGGGGCCATTCCACAAGCCCCATGCCAGATGAAAGCGCAGCCATGTTCGACCGCAATGACAAAACCACCGAAACAAACCGCGAAGTCCAGACCGCGCTGTGGCTGATCGGCGGGATCAGCCTGTTCTGGGCGCTTGCCATGGTCTGGGCGAACCTTGGCACCGGGGTTCTGATCCTGGTCACCGTGGGCCTGAACGCCGCAATCACCAAGCTGGGCCGCGACATGGCGGATATCCGCGAAAAAACCCGAAACGACAAAGAAAACTGACCCCGCATCGGGCCAGGCGTCACCCCGCGGCGCGCGCGCGCCCCGTAGCGGAACGCGAAGGGGCAAGGCATATGTGCGGCGACAGCCGCGCCTTCAGGTCACGCCCGCTTCATGCGGCGGCGATCACGCGGGCCGCGGCATCCAAACCGCCGGGCCCGTGGGGGACCTCCAGCGCCTCGAACGCGGCCTGGATCGTGCCTAGCACCCCCATCACCATATGCGCGTTCAGATGCCCCATATGGCCGATACGGAAAAACCCGTCCGCCTCGGGCGAGCCGGGATCCGCCATGCCAAGCCCGATGCCCAGCGTCACGCCTGCCTTCTGTTCCAGCCATGCCCGCAGCCGCGCGGCATCGGGCGATTGCATCGACAGGGCGGTGACCGCCCGCGACCGGAATGCCGTGTCGGGCATGTTGAACCGCAGGCTGCCGCCCTGCCCCCATGCCTTGATCGCGGCCCAGATGGCGCGGGCCAGGCGGTCATGGCGGGCCCAAATCGCCTCGATCCCCTCGTCATTGATCAGGTCCAGCGCGGCGCGCAGGGCAAAAACGTGATGGGTCGGCGCGGTGCCGCCCCAGTATTGATAGAACATCTGCGGATTGGCGCGCGGCACCCAGTCCCAATAGCGCTGCACATTGGCGATCCGCCCCCGCGCCGCTGCCGCTTTCGGACCAAAGAACACAAAGCCCAGTCCCGGTGGCGTCATGAACCCCTTTTGCGAGGCGGAAATCGCCACATCCACGCCCCATGCGTCCATTTCGAACCGGTCGCAGACCATCGAGGCGACGCAATCGGCCATCAGAAGTGCATCATGCCCCGTGGCATCGATCGCCGCGCGCAACGCGGGGATATCGTTCAGAATACCGCCCGAGGTATCGACATGGGTCGCCAGAACCGCCTTGATCTTGCCAGCGGTGTCGGCGCGCAGTGCCGCCTCGACTGCGGCCGGATCGAAGGGTGTGGATTTGCCGAATTCGATGATCTGCACCTCGATCCCCTGCCCGCGCGCGATCTCGGCCCAGCCATGGGCGAAACGACCGGTGGCGGGCACCAGCACGGTTTCTCCGGGCTGGACGGTGTTGGCCAGCGCGGCCTCCCATGTGCCATGGCCGTTGCAGATATACAGCGCCACGTCATGTTCGGTGCGCGCCGCGCGCTTCAGATCGCGGGTGATGGTTTCGGCCACGCCGACGATTTCGCCCTCGTAGATATTGGGCGCCGGGCGCTGCATGGCGCGCAGCACGCTGTCGGGCATGACCGAGGGGCCGGGAATGGCAAGATAGGTGCGACCGTTGGACAGACTCATTGCGAAAGACTCATGGGGAACCTCTGATTTGGCCGGCTAAGATTACGCCCCCCGTTCACGGGGTCAATCGCATGTGTGCAAATGACGCAAGGGCAGGCACGGGCAAACCGGCGCAGCAGCCCGCGCCCCGCTCGCTTGCCTAAATCCTGCCTGCCCTTTAGGGATCAGGCAGGGCGAAAGCCACATGCATGAAAAGGAACCACGCATGAGCGAAGACGCATCAAGCCGTGCATTGCTGGGCTGGCTGTGGCGCAATTACCTGCACCATTACAAATGGCTGCTGGTCGCCGCTTTCATCTTCATGGCGATGGAAGGGTCCATGCTGGGCGCGCTGTCATGGATCATGCGGCCGATGTTCGACCAGGTGTTCCTGGCCGGTGACAAGGCCGCGCTTTGGTGGGTCGGCTTTGGCATTTTCGGCATTTTCGCCACGCGGGCCGTGGCCAGCATGATGCAGAAAATCTGCCTTGCGCGAATCTCGCAAGGCTCGTCAGCGCGGATGCGGGTGGATCTGCTGGACCACCTGATGCGGCTGGACGGGCCGTTTCACCAGTCGCACCCGCCGGGGTTCCTGGTGCAGCGTGTGCAGGGCGATGTGTCTGCCGTGAATGGCGTCTGGAACGCGGTGCTGACCGGCGCGGGGCGCGATGCGCTGGCGCTGGTGATCCTTATGGGGGTCGCGGTCAGCGTCGATTGGCGCTGGACCCTGATCGCCTGTGTCGGCACGCCCATCCTGGTGCTGCCCTCCGTCGCAGTGCAGAAATTCGTCCGCCGCCGCGCCCGCGAGGCGCGCGATCTGGGCGCGAAACAGGCTACCCGTCTGGACGAGGTATTCCACGGCATCGTGCCCGTCAAACTGAACCGGCTGGAGCAGTATCAGTCGGACCGTTACCGCGACATCACCGGCAACCTTGTCCGGGCCGAGGTGCGCGCCGTCACCGGCGCCGCCGCCATTCCCGGCCTGATCGACATCATGGCCGGGCTTGGTTTCCTTGGCGTGTTGGTGTTCGGCGGCGCGCAGATCATCGACGGCACCAAGACCGTGGGCGAATTCATGTCCTTCTTCACCGCCATCGGTCTGGCGTTCGAACCGCTGCGCCGACTGGGTGCGATCAGTGGGGTCTGGCAGGCCGCCGCCGCCGCGATCGAACGCATCAAGGAACTGATGGACACGCGGCCCAGCCTTGCTTCGCCTGCGCAACCCGTTGACGCCCCCAAAGGCATCCCCGAGGTCGCACTGCGCGGCGTGAATCTGTCCTATGGCGATGCGCAGGTCCTGCACGGGCTTGATCTGATCGCCGAGGCGGGCAAGACCACCGCCCTTGTCGGCGCATCCGGCGCGGGAAAATCCACCGTTTTTAACCTGTTGACTCGCCTTGTCGATCCGCAGCAGGGCAGTGTCACCATCGGCGGCGTGCCGGTGGGCGACATGGCGCTGATGGACCTGCGCGGCCTGTTTTCCGTGGTCAGCCAGGATGCCGCCCTGTTCGACGAAAGCTTGCGCGAGAATATCCTGCTGGGCCGCACCGATGTGTCTGAGGCGCGCCTGAAAGAGGTGCTGGACGCCGCCCATGTCAGCGATTTCGCCGCCAAGCTGACGCAGGGGCTTGACACGCCCGTTGGCCCGCGCGGCTCGGCTCTGTCGGGCGGTCAGCGCCAGCGCGTCGCCATCGCCCGCGCCCTGCTGCGCGACACCCCCGTTCTACTGCTGGACGAGGCGACAAGCGCACTGGATGCCCAATCCGAGGTGCTGGTGCAGCAGGCGCTGGAAAAGCTGTCCGAAGGGCGCACCGTGCTGGTGATCGCGCACCGCCTGTCCACCGTGCGCGATGCCGACAAGATCGTGGTGATGGATGCGGGCCGCGTGGTGGACGAAGGCCCGCACGAGGAACTTCTGGCGCGCGGCGGGCTGTATGCCAACCTGCATGAATTGCAGTTCCGCGACGAGGGCCCTACCGCCGATAGCCGCGCGCTAGCGCGTCAGGGGAAGCTCCGCAAAGGTAGCGGCAAAGGCGCAAAAGGTTTCCCGCGCCCTGACGAATCCAGCCTGCTTTCGCGTATTTTCGGGCGCTGGTCGTCACGCTAAGCGGCAATTGCCGGTGCCGGCCGCGCAGGGCGCGGGCCATGGCGACATCTTCCATCAGGGGGATGTCGGGGCACCCCCCCATGTCATTGTAAAGGCTGGTGGAAATCAGCAAACCCTGATCGCCATAGGGCAGGCCAAGACGGGCGCGCAGGTTCGCCCATCGGGCCGTGACAAGGGCCATGGTCCCGCGGCTGTCGAAGCCAAGTTTGAAATGCGCGGCCCGGTCCGGCGCTTGCGCGATATGGGCCTGCACCGCATCGGTCCAGCCCTGTGGCAGCACTGTGTCGGCATGCAGGATCAGCAGCCATGCGCCCTTGGCCGCCGCCGCACCCCGCCCGATCTGCCCCCCGCGCGAGGCAGCGCCCTGCACAAGGTCCGCGCCCATGCCCTCGGCCATTTTCACGGTCTCGTCGGTGGACCCGCCATCGGTAATGACAAGCTGGCGGATCACGCCGGCCTCTACCCCCTCCATCAGGGGGGGGATGGACCGGGGCAGATCACCGGCCGCGTTCAGCGTGGGAATGATGACGGAAAGCGGCGCGCGCATGTTGCCCCCTGTTGTGTGTCGCGCCCCAGCCTATATTACAGGGACGCGCAGGACGGGAGAGGCAAATGACACGGAAAATCTATCGGATAGGCGGCAAGGATGCGGTGCATTTCCTACAAGGGCTGGTCACGAATGACGTTGAAAAACTGGAACAGGGGCCGGTCTATACCGCGCTGTTGACGCCGCAGGGCAAATACCTAGCCGATTTCTTTCTGATCAAGGAAGGCGATGCGGTTCTGCTGGACATCGACGCGGGTACCGCCGCGAACACCATGCAACGGCTGGCGATGTACAAACTGCGCGCCGACGTAACGATCGAGGAAACCGATATTCAGGTCCAACGCGGCACCGGCGATGCCCCCGCGGGCGCGGTGATGGACCCCCGCCACCCAGCGCTTGGCTGGCGTCTTTACGGGGCGACAGGCGGCGATGACGGCACCGATTGGGATGCAATCCGGGTGGAACATATGATCCCCGAAACCGGCGTGGAACTGACCCCCGACACCTATATCCTGGAGGCAGGGTTCGAGGCGCTGCACGGCGTCGATTTCCGCAAGGGCTGCTATGTCGGACAAGAGGTGACGGCCCGCATGAAGCACAAGACCGAGCTGAAGAAAGGGCTGGTGCGGCTGGCGATCGAAGGCACTGCCCCCGCCGGCACCGAGATCACGCGCGAAGGCAAACCCGTGGGCACCCTTTTCACCCAGTCGGGCGGGCGGGCGATTGCCCATGCGCGGTTCGACCGGCTGGGCGCGGGGATGCAGGCGGGCACGGCGCGCCTGTCGCCGCTGTAACGCGCCCCTGACCTTTCACTGTTCTTCAAATACCCGAAAGCAGAAAGGCCGGACTTGAAGCCCGGCCTTTTTCAGTTCCTTCGCCCGCCGCGTTACGCGCGTTCGGCATATTCCATGGTTTCGGTGTTGACGACGATATTCTCATCCTGCCCGACGAAGGGTGGCACCATGACCTTGACCCCGTTATCGAGGATCGCGGGCTTGAAACTGTTGGCAGCGGTCTGGCCTTTGACCACCGGCTCTGTCTCGACGATCTTGCAGGTGACTTTCTGCGGCAGGGTCGCGTTCAGCGCCTCGGAATCGTGGAATTCAACCACGATGGTCATGCCATCTTGCAAAAACGGGCGGCGGTCGCCCAGAATGTCGGCGGGCAACGCGACCTGATCATAGGTCTCGGTGTCCATAAAGGTCAGCATGCCGTCGGATTCGAACAGGAACTGCATGTCCTTCTGCTCAAGGCGCACACGCTCGACCTTATCCGCAGATCTAAACCGTTCATTCAGCTTTGATCCGTTACGAAGGTTCTTGAGTTCGACCTGGGCAAAGGCCCCACCCTTACCGGGCTTGACGTGATCAACTTTGACGGCGGCCCAAAGGCCCCCGTTATGTTCAAGGACATTTCCGGGGCGGATCTCGTTTCCGTTGATTTTAGGCATGTGTCAAAACCCAGGCAAAAGGTTGAAGAGATTTTGATCAGACCTATATCTGGCGTTCACCGCCGTGACAAGGCGACGATATCCTGTGCTGCAATCGCAGCATTTATGCGAAATTTGCATGACAACCATGCATCAGGAGCCTATCCGAATCGAACTGGATGCGCCATAAGGGGCGGCACGCCGAAAAGACAAGAGCAATAACAAAGGACGAATCATGAGAGATTTCGTTGACGGCACGGCCTTCAATAATGAACAGGGCAACCGTGCACGTAAACTGTTTGCAGCCGTTGTGTTGGCTGCCCTCGACGACGCGATCGCCGATGACAAGAAATATGGCAATGGCCCCGAGCAGATCGCCCGTTGGGCGCGGTCCCGCGACGGGCGCGAGGTGCTGTCCTGCGCGGGGATCGACCCGAACGAGCGCGTGGTCAAGGGCCTGATGGAATTTGTTGCCAAGGGTGTCCGCACCTCGGTCGCACTGTCCCGTGAAGAGAGCGAGCGTCGTAACGCCGCTCAACAGGCTGAAGCCGCCTGATCCTGTCCCGACGTTAACGTCGAACCTATGAAAAGGCGCGCCCTGATTGGGCGCGCCTTTCGTTTTGCGCGGAAATCCTACACGCCCGCACTGGACGCGCAACGCGCGCCGCATTACCCCAGCGCGGCAAGCGGAAACAAGGGGCGCAGACATGTCGAACGCGATCATGGTGCAGGGCTGCGGCTCTAACGTGGGCAAGTCCATGGTGGTGGCAGGACTATGTCGCGCGTTCTTGCGCCGCGGGCTGCGCGTTGCACCTTTCAAACCGCAGAACATGTCCAACAACGCCGCCGTCACCCCGGACGGGGGCGAAATCGGCCGCGCGCAGGCCTTGCAGGCGATGGCCTGCGGTCTAGCCCCGCATGTGGACATGAACCCCGTGCTGCTGAAGCCCGAGGACGAGACCGGCGCGCAGGTGATCGTGCAGGGCCGCCGCGTCGGCACCATGCGGGCCTTTGGTTATACCGAACAGAAACAAAACCTTATGAGCGCGGTTCTGGACAGTTACGCACGGCTGTCGGTCGCGCATGACCTGGTGGTGATCGAAGGCGCGGGCAGCCCGACCGAAATCAACCTGCGCGCGGGCGACATCGCCAACATGGGCTTTGCCCGCGCCGCCGGGGTGCCCGTGGTGCTGATGGGCGACATCGACCGCGGCGGAGTGATTGCCCAGATCGTCGGCACGCAAGCCGTACTTGACCGGGACGACGCCGCCATGATCCGCGGCTTTGCCGTGAACAAGTTTCGCGGCGATCTGCGCCTGTTCGACGAGGGCGTGACCCAGATCGAAGCGCGCACCGGCTGGCCCTCGCTTGGGGTGCTGCCGTGGTTCCGCGATGCTTGGCGCCTGCCCGCCGAGGATGTGATGGACGTTGCCTCGAACGGGTCGGGCGCGGTGAAAGTCGCGGTGCCGAAACTTGGCCGCATCGCCAATTTCGACGATCTTGATCCGCTGGCCGCCGAACCGGGGCTGAGGGTCCAGATCATCGAACCGGGCCAGCCCCTGCCCGGCGATGCCGATCTGGTGCTGATACCGGGATCGAAATCCACCATCGCCGATCTGGCGCAGTTCCGTGCCTGCGGCTGGGACATCGACCTTGCCGCCCATATCCGGCGTGGCGGGCATGTGCTGGGCCTGTGCGGCGGCTACCAGATGCTGGGGCAATGGATCGACGACCCCGACGGGATCGAGGGGCCGGCGGGCCGCGTCAAAGGCTTGGGGCATTTGGATATTTCCACCGTCATGCAGCCGGAAAAGCGCGTTGGCACGGTGGCCGCGCGGCATCTGGACAGCGGCGCGGCACTGGAAGGATACGAGATTCATCTAGGTCACACGACCGGCGCCGATTGCGCCCGCGCATGGCTGGAACTGGAAGGCGCACGCCCCGAGGGTGCCGCCAGCGAGGACGGGCGCGTGGCGGGCTGCTATCTGCACGGGCTGTTCGGATCAGACGGGTTTCGCGCCGCATGGCTGGCACGGCTGGGGGTGCAGTCCGATCTGGATTACGGCGCCGGGGTCGAGCGGGTGCTGGACGCGCTGGCCGACCATATCGAGGCGCATATGGACCTGGATAAAATGCTGGAAATCGCGCGGCAGGGTTAGGCCCCTGCCCCGCCGGCTGACGGAAAGGTTCAGTCGGAAAGGTTCAGTCCAGCTCGTGGCTGGCCAAGGCGCGGTGGATTTCGCGCCGAACCAGTTTGCGCACATTGCGTGTGATGCGTTCCCCCAATGCGCCCTGCAATTCCTGCCGCACGATGTCGGCCACCATTTCGCGCAGGGCTTCCTCGTCCAGGATCGCATCTTCGACCGCGGTGTCTTCCTCGGGTCTCTCAGCAACGGGCGCGGGATCGGCATAGGGTTCAGGTTCTGCATGGCGGAACTGCGCCTCTGGCGTGTCCTGCCCCGCATCCATCCCATCATCGGTGCCCTCGACATGGTCTTCCCATGCCAGAACCTCGGTCGGGGCGGCGGCATTGGCTTCCGGGCCGTCGCCATCGGGTTCCCATTCGCCGTCCTGATCGGCCACGACAGCCTCCATCCGCGCGATGCGGTCCATCAGGGCCGAGGAAACCGCCGCTTCGGCCATGGCGGCCACGGCCACGGCATCCGTGGGCGCGCCCTGTTCGTCCTGTTCATCCAGTTCATCCGGCGCAGCGGCGGCATGCACGTCCTGTTCGTGTTCGAAATCCTGCAAGGGGGCGTCGCGCATCGCGTCGAAATCGAAGCTGTCCACGACGTTCCAAGTTTGCTCTGGCTCCGCGGCTGCCTCTGCGGGCTGTTCTGTGGGCTGTTCTGTGGCTTCGTCGAGCTGAGGATTTTCGTAATGCGGTTCGCCGTGCTGCGCCGCTTCGGCGGCTTCTTCCGCCGGCTCATCTTTGCCGGCGTCCGGCTCAAGCGCGCCAGTCAACTCCAGAACGCTCTCTCCCTCGGCCATATCGGCGGCGGGATCACCGTCATGGTCATGCGCCACGTCGTCTTGCGCATGATCATCGGCTTCGCCGTGGTCTTCTTCCTGTTGGTCCCGATGATCGTACGACTGCTCAGCCTGCAGCGCATCGGCGTGATCTTCGACGGCGGCCTGTTCCGGCACCTCTTCAACGGCGACAGATTCGCCTTGTCTCGCGCGCTCTTGCGCCTCTTCGGTCTGCAGGGTATCGGCCACGCGCAGCGCCGGGGTCAGCACCAGACGGTCAGGTTTCGCAGGGGTTCGGGGCGCCATAGCGGGGCGCGCCTCTTCGGATACAAGCCGCCGGATAGAGGACAATACATCCTCGATTTCCGAATTTTTCGCAGGATCGGACATTGTTTTTACCACTCTCGCCTCTGTCCGAGTTTACCTCTGGAACAGGTTTCACACAACAGAATGAAACAGTTTTACTTTTTTCCCAGAGACTTGAGAACTTTGTCCAGCTGCCTGCCCTGTTTGGATACCGGATAGGGCGCGTCCTTGACCAGGTTGTAATAGGCCGAGGGGTCGTATTGCGGCACGTCCAGCTTCAGGTCTTCGGCGGTCAGAAGTCCCATGGCAGACAGCAGCGCATAGCCCGCGACATATTCATTGGCCCGCGCTGTGATGAGCGATGCCTGCGCATCCAGCAGTTCCTGTTCGGCGTTCAGCACGTCCAGCGTGGTGCGCGCGCCAAGGGTCGCCTCTTCGCGGACACCGCGAAAGGCCACGCGGGCCGCGCGAATCTGTTCCTGCGTCGCGGCCACGGCAGAGCGCGCGACCTCAAGCCGGGCAGAGGCCGAGCCGACGGCCTGCGCCACCTCGACCGAGGTCTGTCGTAGATCGGCGCGGGCAGCATTGGCCTGCACGATGGCCTTGCGCCGGCGCGAGTCCAGTTCGCCGCCACGCGAAATCGGGCCGGATGCCTCGATCCCGATGGAGCCGGAATGCAGGTTGTCACGGCGGTTCAGACCTTCGGTCAGGCCGTAGCGACCGACGAGTTTTACTTCGGGCGAGGCCGCGGAACTGGCGATCATCACGCCGATATCGAAAGCCGCAACCGAGTGTTGCAGCGCCTTGACCGACGGATGGAGGCGTTGCGCCACGGCCTTGGCTGCATCAGGCGATTTCGACGGGTTGCGATAGGTCGGCGGCGGCGACAGGCGACCAGGTTTGCGGCCCACCGCAGCGCGGAAATCCTCGATCGCGATGGCCAAGTCGCCCTGCGCCTGTACGTAATTGGCATTGGCGGCGGCAAGGCGGGCCTCGGCGGTGGCGACATCGGTGCGCGTTACCTCGCCCACTTCGAAACGGTCACGGGCAGCGCGCAATTCTTCGCGGATCACACGGATATTGTTCTGGCGCAGCGCCACGGTTTCGGAACTGGAGCGCACGTCCATGTAGGCCTGCACGGCGGTCAACAGTACGCTCTGTTCGATGCCGACCAGCTGTTCGCGCGTGGCCAGCACGGTTTCCTTGGCCACATCGACCTGCATCTTGCTGCGCCCGCCATCGTATACCAGCATCGAGGCAACCAAACCAATCGTCGCATCCACATTGGCAATGGCGCGGTCGGTCACAACGGACTGGCCCAGCAGGTTTCTGCCCTCCACTCCCTGATAGCCAAAATCACGGGTGATATCCGCCGACCAGCTCAGGATCGGGCGCAGGGCGGCGGCGGCAATGCCCACGTCTTCGTCCGCCGCTTGCAGCAAGGCGCGGTTCTGTTCCAGCAGGCCGGAATTGCGATAGGCATCAGCCAGCGCATCGGCCAGGGTTTCAGCCCATGCAGCAGGCGCGGCAAAAGTCAGTGCAAGCACCATAACGCCTTGTTTGAATCGCCCTTTAAGGCTTGTCCTGTTTGCCTTGCTCATAATCTCAGTCCCGCTTTCTTGCGTTGTCCATTTACTGGGGTCTTGTCGGATTTAGGATCTTCAAGTTTTTTAATTATTATTCAATTTCGCATGTGTCAGGAGGCCTGAATTCGCCCCCCTTGCCTTACAGTGTAAAGGCTTGATGACGCTCGAACCCGGGCAGAACCGGCGCGCCCGCGTTGAAGGCGAAACGCCAGCTGATAGCGCTGTCGATCTTGTAGCCGATGCGCACCGCGCCCAATCCGCCCTCGGCGAACATGACGGCGATGCGGCCGCCTTCTTTCAACTGGTCGGTGATGGTATCGGGCAGATGTTCCACCGCGCCCTCGATCACGATCACATCATAGGGGCCATGTTCGACCGCACCCGCGGCCAGCGTGCCGACCTGCGGAATGACATTGTCGGCATCGTTGCGCTGCAAGGCAGCCTGCGCTTCGGCGGCGAGGCTTTCGTCTTCTTCCAGCGCCACAACGGCTTCGGCCATGCGGGCGATCACGGCGGAGGAATAGCCAAGCCCACAACCGATATCCAGCACCAACTCGTCACTGCGAATGTCCAGCGCATCCAGCATCTTGGCGGTCGTGCGCGGCTCCAGCACGGTGCGGCCCGCGCCCAAGTCGATATTTTCGCCCACGTAGGCAGCTTCGCGTTTGTCAGCGGGCACGAAATCCTCGCGCGGGACAGACAGCATTGCCTCAATGATGGGGAACTTGGTCACATCCGAGGGGCGCACTTGCGTGTCCACCATGGTCGTGCGGCGGGCGGCGTAGTCAGTCATTAGCTAAACTCTTCCGTTCAGAATCCTTATATACGTTTTTGTCATATCCTAGCGCGGGCGGCAACGGCGAGAAAAATCAAAACCTTTACATGGTGTCTTGCGGCCACGCATCAGATCATATAATTCGCCCCTCACCACAGCGGATGAAAACCATTCGCATCCCGGCGGCGAGTTGGCGGAGTGGTGACGC
>DFBX01000093.1:11510-12451 GCA_002366795.1 Rhodobacteraceae bacterium UBA3069
CTCCAAACATTTCAAAGACTTAGCGGGCACTCGGGGAAATCTGCAAAAGCGGTTTCACATCCGGTTTCACGTTTCCCGTTTCGTTTTTGTTCTGTTCCGCGCGTCCTGAGCCGTCTTTGCACGGGCCTTTTGGCGGGCCGCACCAGCGTATCTGACCACCGAGGCGCGGCTGGTATGCCCCGTTACAGCCATTATCAGTTCGTCTGAAAGCCCCAGAGCCGCCAGTTCCGAGGCGGTGGTGTGGCGCAAAGCATGAATGTCGTATTCCTCTGCCCCGATTTCTTTTCGCACCTTCATCACCGCAAATGCCGCAGCCCGGTAACTGACCGGCTGGCTGTCAGGCTGTGAGAGAATGAACAGACCTGTGCGAGGCGTCTGATCCAGAACGGCAGCAAGCCGCGGGGTGAACGGAAGCCAGAGATCCCTGCCCGTCTTACCCTGGCTCACATTGATTCCATCACCCTCGATGTCCGCCCAGCGCATTTTGCGAACGTCACCGATTCTCTGCCCGGTTCCGAGGCATAATTCGAAAATCAGCAACGCGCGTCCGTCGGCCTTTTGCCGATAGTCCTCGATCAGGTCCGCAGGCCACGGCCGACGCGGTGGAGCCTTGCTCTTGAGCATGGAAACGCCTTTGGCCGGATTGCGCTCAATCCAGCCCAGATCAATCGCATGCTCGAACAGCACTCGTATCACCTGCACCAGATAATTAGCCCAGCGCACCTTGTCGGCATTGTCCATCTGCATCTGGATCACATGGCGGCGCTGCATTTTTGCAGGGTCAAGCTTGCCGATTTTGCCATCAAAATACATCAGGCATTTATCGTAATCCTGACGGGTTCGGGAGGCGAGTTTGGAAAACCTGTGGCTGCGCTTGTAGCTAGCGATCAGCGCCTTGAAACTCTGTTTGGAAACCGGCGCTGGGCGACCCTTTTTCGCTT
>DFBX01000060.1 GCA_002366795.1 Rhodobacteraceae bacterium UBA3069
CCAACGGCATCCCTCTCGGGGATGCCAATGCATCGCCTGCCGGGCAGCGGGTCGAACGTTTCAACGGGCGCATCGAGGACGTCTTGCAAAGCCACCACTTCCGATCCGGCAAGGAGCTGGAAACCACGCTGCACCGCTATGTCTGGCTCTACAACCAGCAGCTTCCGCAATCAGCCTTGGGCAGCAAGCCGCCCTTGCAGGCGATGAAGGATTGGCACAAACTCAAACCGGAGCTGTTCAAAAAACAGCCATACTACCTGCCGGGATGTGACATGTAGGTACCGATTTGCGCCTGCCGTTGCGCGGACGGGGCGCTGCCCAGCCGGATGCGACAGAAGTTTTCAAGGCACATCACCGACAGGGCCAGGAAAAAGGTCAGCGCGGAAAATGCATGCAGGTTGGCGGCGGTATCTTCGCCCAGCAAAAGCCATGTGTAGGGCTGCGGAAACAGCGTGCAGTTCGGGCAGGTGGTGGGAAATAGCGCGACGCCCAATGCGCCGGTTGCCGCCACGAAGGATACATTGCGGTCAGTCAGGTATTTTTCGATCGGGCGGGCTTTGACGCGGGCCGTATCGGGGGAGAACCCGGTGTAGGAATACAGGAACACCGCGATGGCCCCGATGGTGGCGATCAGCAGTTCACGCACGGGCGAGAAGTGGAATTCCGAAATCGACGGCATGAAATCGACCCGCGGGCTGATCGAAAAGGCCAGCAGCATGACGGGCAGCAATATGCCCAGGCTGCCCACGGCGCGGCGCACGGCGAGGAATGACAGGACCAGCTCGCTTTCCGATTTTTCGGCGTCGTTCTTTGTGTGGGGGGCGTTGTCCGGTGCGGCATTCATGGCGCGTCCTTTCATGGATGACGTGCCGTCAGGGTGCCGCAGCGGCAGATTTCGCGCAAGACGGGAACTTTCGCCCGATTGGGAGTAGAGCGGTTATGCGCCGCGCATCTCCTTGACGATGGCCAGCGCGGCGGCGCGCGGGTCGGGCGCTTGCCAGATCGGGCGACCGACCACGATGTGATCGACCCCGTCGCGGATCGCCTGCGCAGGCGTGGCGATGCGTTTCTGATCGCCCTTGGCGGAACCTGCGGGGCGCACGCCGGGGGTGACGATCAGCTTGCCGGCGGCTTCGGGCAGGGCGCGGATCATCGCCGCCTCTTGCGGGGAGGCGATGACGCCGTCGGCACCGGCGGCCATGGCATTGGCGGCACGTTCCAGCACCAAGTCGGCCACGTCACCGGGTTTCATCAGCCCCTCGTCCAGATCGGCGCGGTCCAGCGAGGTCAGGATCGTCACGGCAAGGATTTTCATGTCCTTGCCCGATGCGCCCTCTTTTGCGGCGCGCACCACATGGGGGTCGCCATGTACGGTCAGGAAATCCAGATCGAACTGCGCCACACCGCGCACGGCTTTTTCAACCGTCGCGCCGATGTCAAAGAACTTCATGTCCAGGAAAATGCGCTTGCCGTGTTCCTGCTTCAACTCGTTCGCAAGGGCCAGCCCGCCGCCGGTCAGCATCCCCAACCCGATCTTGTAGAAAGACACCGCATCGCCCAGTTTTTCGGCCAGTTTCAGCCCTTGCAGGGCGTTGTCCACATCAAGGGCAAGGATCAGGCGGTCATCGGAAAGGGTGGTGGACATGGCGCGGGCTCCTGTTTGGCGGCTGCGCCCTTTTCGCGGGCGACCGCGCGCAGGTCAAGCCATAGTCAGAAGGTGTCAGGCTGCGATAGCGTTGAATTCCGCGCGCAGCGCGTCGCCCCAGACAAGCTGGCGCAATCCATTCCGGAATTCTGGCATGCGTGTCATCTGGCGCATCGCGTCTGCAAACAGCGTAGGGCGCAAGGCGGCCTCGTCGCGGCTGGTCAGGCCGGGCACTTCGGCGCGCACGATCAATTGCGTGCTATTGTCCTTGGATAGCAAAGTGCAGATCGCGCTGGCACGACCCATTTCGCCGTCGAAACGGATGTCGGTAAATTCGATTGCGTCGACACGCATCTGGCAGCCCCCTTAAGAACCGTCCCCAGAAACGGTCGGTCAATCGGTAAATACATTCTTAAGATATCCGATCCTCAAAAGCTGCGCATCCCGAATTGCGCGTAGAGGCAGGGTTACGCTGCGCGATGTCCGAACAACGCCTCGAAATTCCCAAGCAGGGTGGCGACCAGCGACGGGCCTTTCATGCCGGACAGGCGCTGCGGCACCTCGGCGATACGCTGCATCCGCATGCCGGGCTGATCCGGGGCATGGCGCTTGCGGGCCTTGTGCACCAGCGCGGTGGCGACGATGGGCGCGGGCGTGTTCAGCGGTGCCTCGATGTCGCAATCGTAGGTATAGCGTCCGCTGTCGTCTTTCAGGGTAACAAGGGCTTCGAACCGCGCGCGGGCAGCGTTGTAGGTCACGCCGGAAAGATTGGTTGAAAGATTGTTCTGACTGCTCATCTCCGGGCCTCCTTTGGTGCCTGGCGGGCAGATGCCCGCCCGCAAGATACATTGTGTGTCCTTGATAGTTTAACAATTTGCTTCACGGAAAAGTTCCACAGACGCGATTTTCGGTGATCGGAACGCTTGAACAGGGCAGGTTCGGCCCCCATCTGGAATATCGAGGTTCGCGAATGCGTATGCCGGTTTCGGGTGCGCGATATGCGAGGGCTTAACATAAGGAGAGTTGCCATGGACTTTGAGAAGTTCACGGAGCGGTCGCGCGGTTTCATTCAGGCCGCCCAGACGATCGCCATGCGGGAAGGTCATCAGCGGCTGGTTCCCGAACACATTCTAAAGGCACTGATGGACGACGGCGAAGGGCTTGCCGCAAACCTGATCAATCGGGCCGGTGGCGCGTCGCAGCGCGTGACCGAGGCGGTCGATATGGCCGTGTCGAAACTGCCCAAGGTGTCCGGTGATACGGGGCAACCCTATCTGGACAATACGACCGTCAAGGTTTTGTCCGAGGCAGAGAGTATCGCCAAGAAAGCCGGTGACAGTTTCGTGCCGGTGGAACGCGTTCTGATGGCGCTGGCCATGGTCAAATCCAAGGCCAAGGATGCGCTGGATCAGGGCGGTGTGACCCCGCAGAAGTTGAACGAAGCGATCAACGATATCCGTAAAGGCCGCACCGCTGACTCGGCCTCGGCCGAGGAAGGTTATGACGCGCTCAAGAAATACGCGCGTGACCTGACCGAGGCCGCGAAGGAAGGCAAGATCGATCCGATCATTGGCCGCGACGAGGAAATCCGCCGCTCGATGCAGGTTCTGTCGCGCCGCACCAAGAACAACCCCGTTCTGATTGGTGAGCCGGGCGTGGGTAAGACAGCGATTGCCGAAGGGCTTGCCCTGCGCATCGTTGATGGCGACGTGCCTGAATCCCTGCGCAACAAGACCCTCATGGCGCTGGACATGGGCGCGCTGATTGCCGGTGCGAAATATCGCGGCGAATTCGAAGAGCGCCTGAAAGCGATCCTGAACGAGATCACCGCCGCTGCGGGCGAGGTGATCCTGTTCATCGACGAGATGCACACGCTGGTTGGCGCGGGCAAAACGGATGGCGCGATGGATGCGGCTAACCTGATCAAGCCTGCGCTTGCACGGGGTGAACTGCACTGCATTGGCGCGACCACGCTGGATGAATACCGCAAATACGTCGAAAAAGACGCGGCGCTTGCCCGCCGGTTCCAGCCCGTCATGGTCGAGGAACCGACGGTCGAAGACACCGTCTCGATCCTGCGCGGGATCAAGGAAAAGTATGAACTGCACCACGGTGTGCGGATTTCCGACAGTGCCTTGGTTGCGGCGGCCACCCTGTCGCACCGCTATATCACCGACCGTTTCCTGCCCGACAAGGCAATCGACCTTGTGGACGAGGCGGCCAGCCGTTTGCGGATGGAAGTGGACAGCAAGCCCGAAGAACTGGACCAGCTTGACCGCAACATCCTGCAAATGCAGATCGAGGTGGAAGCCTTGAAAATGGAGGACGACGCTGCCTCCAAGGACCGATTGGCAAAGTTGGAAAAGGAACTGGCCGATCTTCAGGACAAGTCCGCCCAGATGACCGCCAAATGGCAGGCTGAGCGTGACAAGCTGGCCGGTGCCCGCGACATCAAAGAGATGTTGGACAAGGCCCGCGCCGAGTTGGACATCGCCAAGCGCGAGGGCAACCTGGCCAAGGCGGGGGAGTTGTCCTACGGCGTGATCCCGCAGCTTGAAAAACAGCTGGGCGAGGCCGAGGCGCAGGGCGACGATGGCGTGATGGTCGAAGAGGCCGTGCGCCCCGACCAGATCGCATCCGTGGTCGAGCGTTGGACCGGCATTCCCGCCGGCAAGATGCTTGAAGGCGAGCGCGAGAAACTGCTGGGCATGGAAGAAGGGCTGCACAAGCGGGTCATCGGCCAGAACCAGGCAGTCAAGGCCGTGGCCAATGCCGTGCGCCGCGCCCGCGCCGGCCTGAACGACGAGAACCGGCCGCTTGGCTCGTTCCTGTTCCTTGGGCCGACCGGCGTGGGTAAAACCGAGCTGACCAAGGCCGTGGCCGAGTTCCTGTTCGACGACGACTCGGCGATGGTTCGGGTCGACATGTCCGAATTCATGGAGAAGCACGCTGTGGCCCGTCTGATCGGTGCCCCACCGGGCTATGTGGGCTATGATGAGGGCGGCGTTCTGACCGAAGCCGTGCGGCGGCGCCCATATCAGGTGATCCTGTTCGACGAGGTGGAAAAGGCTCACCCGGATGTGTTCAACGTGCTGTTGCAAGTGCTGGACGATGGTGTGCTGACCGATGGTCAGGGCCGCACCGTAGATTTCAAGCAGACGCTGATCGTGCTGACCTCGAACCTTGGGGCGCAGGCGCTAAGCCAACTGCCCGATGGGGCCGATGCAGCGCAGGCGAAGCGCGATGTGATGGACGCGGTGAGGGCGCATTTCCGCCCAGAGTTCCTGAACCGTCTGGACGAGACCATCATCTTTGACCGGCTTGGCCGCGAGGATATGGGCGGGATCGTCGAGATTCAGCTTGGCCTGCTGGCCAAACGTCTGGCACGGCGGAACATTTCGCTGACGCTGGATGAAGAGGCCAGGAAATGGCTGGCCGACGAAGGCTATGATCCGGTGTTCGGTGCGCGGCCCCTGAAACGGGTGATCCAGCGCGCGCTGCAGGATCCGCTGGCGGAGATGCTGCTGGCCGGTGATGTGATGGACGGCGATATGATCCCGGTTTCTGCCGGGGCCGAGGGGCTGATCATCGGGGACCGCGTCGGTAATTCGAACCGGCCCAAGCCGGACGATGCCGTGGTTGACTAAGTCGGCGATAATCAATAGCAAAGGCCCGCCAGAGCGATCCGGCGGGCCTTTAGCGTGTAGGGTGCCGGATCAGAACAGGAAGTCGCTGTCATCCAGCACGGCAATATCAGTGTTCAGAAGAGTGATCGTGGCCCCGGTGTCAAAGCCGATCACCGCATCAGCGCCATTCTGAACGATACGCAGTTCGGCAAGCCCGGTTAGGGCGCGTTCGGTCACGTCGATGTTGTCGATCCCGTCCTGATAGTCGCGGATCACGTCGGCTTTGCCGCCCCAGATAAAGACAAAGGTATCCGCGCCTTCGCCGCCGCTAAGCGTATCGCGACCGGTGCCGCCATCCAGCATATCATCGCCCGCATTGCCTTCGAGCCAGTCATTGCCATGACCACCCAGCAGGCTGTCATTGCCGATACCGCCGAACAAGCGGTCATTGTTCGCCCCGCCATTCAGCAGATCGTTATGGAAGTTGCCATAAAGCACGTCATTGCCACCCTCGCCATAGAGTGTGTCATTTTCGTTATGGCCGTTCAGCACGTCCTTGCCGTCGCCACCGTAGATCAGGTCATCGCCGCCATCCTGAGTCATCACGTAGGTGTCGTCATTCGGGCCGCCGTAAAGCGTGTCATCGCCCGCGCCGCCGATCAGCGTGTCATTGTGCAGTTCGCCTTGAAGGTAATCGTTGCCGTCGCCGCCGCGCAGCACGTCAAAGCCCCAGCCGCCGATCACTTCGTCATTGCCGCTGCCACCCAGTACCGAGTCATTACCCGATCCGCCATGCGCATAGTCGTCGCCCGCGTCGCCGCTGACCAAGTCGTCGCCCGCATTTCCGCGTAGCGTGTCATTGCCATCGCCGCCTTGGACCGTGCCGTCGAATTCGCTGTCGGTGATGTCGTCATTGCCCGCGCCGCCCATCAGCAGCGCATTGCCGATGGCCGTGTTGGCGAAAAGATAGTCGTTGCCGCCCAGCATATCGACCACGGGGCTGTCACCATTAACCACGAGGTAATCGTCATTCTCGGTCGGTTGGTGCGTCGCACCGGGAGTTTCGATCAGCGTCGGTTCGGCCACGGTCGGGGCCAGGCTGGTGCCCTGATGACCCAGCGAGAATTCGAAATTGCCGTTCTCGATGGGGGTGAAGTTGAAGGTGATCGTACCGGGGGCGAACTCCATCCCCTGCACGGTGTCGTACTGCGTGATCTGTATCCGGTCTTCGTTATCGTTGATATAGACCATCTGGCTGGCGAAATCGAAAAAGCGCATCTCGTAATTCTCGGCCGGGTCCAGCCCTGCGAGCGTGATGGTATAGGTGTGGCCAGCCAGAACCCCGTTCACCCCGAAGATGTCGTAGTCATTGGTGGTGAGCGTGGGGATGAACGTGTCACCGACATTTATGCTTTGTGCCACGCCGCCAGCGCCGGGCGTGTCGCCGATTTCGTAAATGGTTGCCATTGGGGTCTGCCTTGTCTGCCTTTTTGTTGGGTCAGGGCGGTTACCGTCCCTTGATTGGCGGGTATGCCGGGCAGAATTGCCTAAAATTGGATTAGATTGCGGCGATTTTGGAAACAAACATCTTTGCAGTCGCGGACTGTGTGAAAAAACGCCCTGCCGGTTAGGGCGGGGCGGTCAAACGGGCAGTCCGGATCGGACGCATCAAGCAAAGGTGAAATCATCAAGCCCGATATCCGCCCGCGAAAACTTTTCGAGGGTTACGATCAGATCGCTTCCGATCAAGATGGTGACATCACTGTCTGCCCCGCCGCCGCTGATCGTGTCGGCAAACGTGCCAGCGTCGATCAGGTCATCGTCCAGACCGCCAAGGATCACATCGGGATTCTCGCCAGCCTGACCGCTCACGTAGATCACCACGGAATAGGTCGTGGTGATGTCGCCGGCCGCGTCCGCGCCTTCAACCAAATAGGTCGTTGCTCACTTTGTTGCACACTTTGAAAAAATAATACGTCACTTGTCGGGTCGCCCTATTCTAGGGAATGACAAGGGGCTTCGGGACGCAAGGGGAAGTGCGGCAGAAAGGTCGCAAGATCATAGGGATGATCCGCATTTGGCTTGGGGCTGTTCCGCATTCAAGGGGCGCGATGAATTCGCGCGCCGCCGGAGCAAAGAAAACCCCGCAGCGCGGGGCTGCGGGGGTCTGACGGTGGGCGCTTGTTATAAGGGTCAGCCAAGAATGACAGGATCAAGCGGCAGAAGCGGCGCGGCAAAGATGAAGTCGCTCGCATCCAGATCGGCCTGGTCGAAATCTTCGATCAGCAGCACGTCGCGGTTTGAGATTCGCAGCTCCAGGTCGGTGCCGATCTGGGTGATTGCCAGATCCGCCATCGAGGTGAAGCCGAAGGCAGAGAAGTCCAGCAGGTCCACGCCATCTTCGAAATCAAGGATCGTGTCGCCGTTCATGCGGTCTTCGAAGACAAAGATATCGGCATCGGTGCCGCCGGTCAGCTGGTCCTGACCATAGCCGCCGTTCAGCGTGTCATCGCCTGCGCCGCCATCCATCTTGTCCTTGCCGGCACCGCCGAACAATTCGTCACGGCCATCGCCGCCCCACATGCGGTCATTGCCATGGTCGCCGAAAAGGTGGTCGTTGTTGCCCTGACCGTAAAGGCGGTCGTTGTCCGCCTGGCCATACAGCCAGTCATTGCCGGACCCGCCCTCGATCTTGTCGTTCGAGGCCGCGCCGTAGATCGTGTCGTTGCCCGACCCGCCGAACAGCTGGTCCTTGCCCGATCCGCCGTCAATCCAGTCGGAGCCGTTGTCGCCGGTGATCGTGTCCTCGCCGGTGCCACCATACAGAACGTCGTTGTTGTTGCCGCCGCTGATCTTGTCCGATCCCGCGCCGCCGTCGATCGTGTCGGAGCCGCCACCACCGGTCGCGCCTGTCAGCACGTCGCTGCCCTCGGTCGGTTGCGGGAGCGGGGGCGCGTCGGCCAGAATGAAATCGGCCGCGGTCAGGTCGGTCGCGGTCAGGCCGGTGAATTCGATCCAGTTGGCATTGCCAAGGTTCAGGCGGGTGCCGCCGGTGGTGTCCTGAATGGACAGGGCCGACAGATCCCAGACGCCAAGTGAGGACAGGTCCACAAGGTCTTCGCCCTGCGTGAAATCGGTAATCGTGTCCTGGCCCGAACCGCTGGCAAAGGTAAACAGGTCCGCGCCCGCGCCGCCCGTCATCAGGTCGTTGCCCTTGCCGCCGTCCAGCACATCGGCGCCGTCGCCGCCGTCCAGCACGTCATTGTCCGCGCCGCCGAACAGCGCGTCGATGCCAGCGCCGCCGATCAGCGTATCATCGCTGGTGCCGCCTTCAATAATATCGTCATCGGCCCCGCTATCCAGCAGGTCCGCGCCGGAGCCGCCGATCAGGGTGTCGTTGCCAAGGCTGCCATAAAGCGTGTCCTGGCCCGAACCGCCATCAAGGTAGTCGTTGTCCAGCCCGCCATCGACCGCGTCGCTGCCGCCAAAGCCATAGAACGTGTCTTCGCCCTGCATCGTGGTGCCTGTGTCGGCACTGTCAGTGCCCAGCACCATGTCGTTTGAATAGGTCGCGAAAATATAATTGGCCATGATGGTCCCCAGATAACAAAAATTACACAACTCGACGGGTTGGCCCGATTTTATCGTTATATGAAAGATGGTTAACACGGCCCATTGAAATCTTGCAAAAGTTTTGGCCGGAATGTGGCCGAAATTGGGCAATTCAATTTTTGCGTGTGGTGGATTGCAATAGGGGCGAGGAACAATCCCCGCCCCTTGGCAAAATTGGTTCTGATTATTTGTCGAATCGAGCGGTCACTCGATCCCGATGGCGGCCTTGGTGATGCGGTCCAGAAGCGCCTGCACCTCTTTCATCTCACCTTCGGGGAAGGTGCGGTAGCCGATCATCACCTGCTGGCCGGGCTGCTGGGCTACGAAAATGTCATAGGGGCAGAAGCGCACGTTCATCGGGTCGATCTCCATCACCTTGCGGGACAGGGCGGCCGAGCAGAAGGAATAGACATCGGCGGCGTTGAAGATGGTCACGTCCGATCCGACATCGGCCTTGGTGCGTTCCAGCATCTCGCCGGTGTGGGACATGCCGTCGATTACCAGCCCTTCATCCATGATCGCGTTTTCCAACCCAAAGGTCACGTCTTCGAAGCTTTGGTCGGTGCTGTAGGTGACCGCGCCGTTTTCCTCGGCCATTGCAAGGCTGGCGCAAACGGCAAGCCCGGTGGCCAGAATGGTGGATTTCATTCAATTCTCCTCCGAATGGCGCGATCCGACCTTGTCGCCAAGGGCCGGCTCGCGCAGGTTAACCCTAGTTGCGCATGTTCGCGCGGTGCAAATCAACTTGTCACCTTGTCGCAAACCCGAATGGAGAGAATTCCAATGAGTTTCGCCCTGAACGCCCTGCTGGTCCTGGCCCTTCTGTTCGTTCTTGCCCTTGGCGGGGCGGTGCTGGCCGCAGTGGTGCTGTTTGTCATCGACAAGACACAGACGGGCGATGCGATCCGCCGCAACTATCCGGTGATCGGACGGTTCAGGGGCATGCTCACCGCGCTTGGTGAATTCTTCCGCCAGTATTT
Organism: Rhodobacteraceae bacterium UBA3069; assembly: GCA_002366795.1. Lineage (GTDB taxonomy): Bacteria > Pseudomonadota > Alphaproteobacteria > Rhodobacterales > Rhodobacteraceae > UBA3069. The sequence continues at coordinate 9,864 of DFBX01000060.1, forward strand.
CTTTGCCATGGACCGCGAAGAGATGCCGTTCAACCGGGCGCAGCGCGACTGGGTTTACCATTCGACCAAGGGCAAGGGGAACACGGTCGCTTTCGGGTCCACCCGCAACCTGTCGATCCCCGGCACGCCGATTTTCGTCAACGCGGTGTTCCCGCCGCTGGATGACCAGTTTGCCACGACGCAGCCCCTGTGGATCGGGCCGACCGCCAAGATGCCCTATGATGCGCCGTCGATCTTCAACATCTCGGGGATGAGCTATGGCGCGATTTCCCGCCCCGCCGTCGAGGCGTTGAGCAAGGGCGCGGCCAAGGCGAATGTTTGGCTGAACACGGGCGAGGGCGGTCTGTCGCCCTTTCACATGGCGGCGGATTGCGATGTCGTTTTCCAGATCGGCACAGCCAAGTTCGGCGTGCGCGACGAGCATGGCAACCTGTCCGACAAGAAATTGCGCAAGGTGGCCGAGAACCCGCAGGTCAGGATGTTCGAATTGAAGCTGGCGCAAGGGGCCAAGCCCGGCAAGGGCGGTATCCTGCCCGGCGAGAAGGTCTCGCAAGAGATTGCGGATATTCGCGGGCTGAAGGTTGGGCAAGACGGCATCAGCCCCAACCGCCACCCAGAGATCGACGATTTTGGTGACCTGCTGGATATGATCGGGCATATCCGCGAGGTGACGGGCAAACCCGTGGGGTTCAAGACCGTGATCGGGTCCTCTGACGCATGGGAGGATCTGTTCGAACTGATCAATGCGCGCGGGGCGGATTGCGCGCCTGATTTCATCACGGTGGACGGAGGCGAGGGGGGCACCGGTGCCGCGCCCATGCCGCTGATCGACTTGGTCGGCATGCCCCTGCGCGAGGCGCTGTTGCGCGTGGTCGATATGCGCGACCGTCACGGGCTAAAGGAACGTATCCGCGTCATCGCCTCGGGCAAGCTGGTCAATCCGGGGGATGTGGCGTGGGCGATTTGCGCAGGGGCCGATTTCGTCACCTCGGCGCGTGGGTTCATGTTCTCGCTTGGCTGTATCCAGGCGCTGAAATGCAACCGCAACACCTGCCCCACGGGGATCACCACCCATGATCCGCATCTGCAAAAAGGGCTGGTGGTCGAAGACAAGTATATAAAGGTCGCCAATTACGCCAAATCCGTCATCAAGGAGGTTGAGACGATCGCCCATTCCGTTGGTGTTGCTGAGCCCCGCCTTATGCGCCGCCGCCATGTGCGCGTGGTTCAGGCCAATGGCGAGTCGATCCCGCTGAACAAGACACGGCCAAGTTACAATGCGGCCACGCCGATGTGAGATGATGTTTGTTGGCGCGGGCATGATCCGGGGCCAGCTCTCTGATTAGCTAATTCGGAGAGACAAATGGCCAACCGCTGGAAGAACACCCTTAAAGATCACCACGCCACCCCTGAAGGCATCTATATGAACCGCCGTCAGTTGATGGGCGGTGCCGTGGGGCTGAATATGGCCGGTGTGCAGTCCGGTGCGAAATACGTTGCCTTTGAAACCGCGCTGCGCCCCGATGAAATGTCTGGCGTGAAATACCCGGTGCTGGACTGGCCATATGTCGAGGGACTGCGCCTGGACGAGGCGATGCACCCTCTCTCTATTATGGCGACCGGAATTTACGGAAAGGACATCCCGAACCAGAACGGAGCGCCACTGCGTCTGGTGGTGCCATGGAAGTACGGGTTCAAGTCGATCAAATCGGTGGTGCGCATCACCCTGACCGACACGCAGCCCGCCACCAGCTGGAACAAGGCAAACGCGCGCGAATACGGTTTCTATAGTAACGTGAACCCCCAGGTGGATCACCCGCGCTGGTCGCAGGCATCCGAACGGGTTGTCGGGGGCGGGCTGTTTTCGGCCCGTCAGGACATGCTGATGTTCAATGGCTACCCCGAGGTCGCTTTCCTGTATGCTGGTATGGATCTGAAAAAGAACTTCTGATGCTGCGGGACCGTATCAACATGGCAGCGCGCAAGCTGCCCACATGGCCTGTCTACATCGTTGGGCTGATCCCCATGGGCCTCTTATTCTATATGGGGCTGACTGGCGCGCTTGGGCCGGAACCCATCAAGGCGCTGGAACATGAATATGGCGAACTGGCGCTGAAGCTGCTGATCGCTGGCTTGGCCATTCCGCCGCTGCGCCGGCTGGGCGGTGTCAACCTTCTGAAATTCCGCCGGGCTTTGGGGCTGCTGGCGTTTGCCTATGTCACCGCGCATTTGCTGGTCTGGCTGGTACTGGATATCGGTGATGTCGCCCGCATTTGGGCCGACATCATCAAGCGCCCCTATATGACTGTCGGTATGGCCGGGTTCATCCTGCTGGTGCCGCTGGCAGTCACCTCGAACAAACGTTCAATCCGTGCCATGGGAGCAGGATGGCGCAAACTGCACCGCCTTGTTTATCCGGCGGTGATCTTGGGCGGTGTGCATTTCGTTATGCTGGTCAAAGGCTGGCAGATTGAACCGCTGATCTACCTGGCGGTGATCCTTGGGCTTGTGGCGGTTCGATATAAGGGCGCGTCGCGGTGCATGACCCCGGCGCGGGGGTGATTCACCGATTAGGCGGGTGATTCACGGTTTCGACTCGTCTAAAACGGGGGTGAATCGGGAGTTTCACAACCCTACGTGGGGGTGGGCCTGTGGATAACTCTATATCCTGATCAACAAGACGCTGCCTTGCGGCGTTAGCGCCTTTACTGTGACGGTGCTGGCAAAGAAATTTCTAAAAATTACCTATGTATTTCAGGTAGTTACGTGTTTCTTGAAGAAAAGATGACGTTTATTGAAAAAAGGGGTTGCGGGTTTGGTGTGCTAACCGTAGAACCCCCCTCACCG
>DFBX01000056.1 GCA_002366795.1 Rhodobacteraceae bacterium UBA3069
GTTTTCGAGGGATAGGGGTATAACCTTGAAAGTTGGCAAATCGCATTTGCACCGCCTACATAGTAGGATGCGGCTGGATGGAAGGGGACGACCATGAATATCCACCTCAAGGAATTGAGCGACATGACACGCGATGAAGCGGCTGATGCGCTGTCACGCCTGCGCAGATGGGCGGCTTCTGCCAGTGCCGAAGAACGCGCCGATCTTGACCCGGCCCTGACGCATCTTCTGGACGGCGCACCGGCGCAATACCCTGCGTTCTCGCGTCAGTATCCTACCGATTTCAAAGTGGATTCCGAATACAAGGCGACGCTGCCCGACCTGCAAAACGGCCCCGCAAGCCTGATCCGTGGCGCACAGCGGCCCATCCAGCATGTCGGGATTTCCAATTTCCGCCTGCCGGTGCAGTTTCACACCCGCGGCAATGGCGACCTGACGCTTGAAACCTCGGTCACGGGCACGGTCAGCCTTGAGGCGGACAAGAAGGGCATCAACATGAGCCGTATCATGCGGTCCTTTTATGCCCATGCGGAAAAAACCTTCAGCTTCGAGGTGATTGAGGCCGCGCTGGACGATTACAAATCCGATCTGGACAGTTTCGATGCGCGTATCCAGATGCGGTTTTCTTATCCGCTGAAAGTGCCGTCTTTGCGGTCGGGCCTGTGGGGATACCAGTATTACGACATCGCGCTGGAACTGGTCGAGAAGGACGGGCTGCGTAAGAAAATCATGCACTTGGATTTCGTTTACTCCTCGACTTGCCCCTGTTCGCTTGAACTTTCCGAACATGCGCGGGAAACCCGGGTGCAATTGGCGACGCCGCATTCGCAACGTTCGGTCGCGCGGCTGTCGGTGGTGGTGAACGATGGCGAATGCCTGTGGTTCGAGGATCTGATCGACATGGCCCGCGCCGCGATTCCGACCGAAACCCAGGTCATGGTAAAACGCGAGGACGAACAAGCCTTTGCCGAGATGAATGCCGCTCACCCGATTTTCGTCGAGGACGCCGCCCGCTTGTTCTGCGAGCAACTTCATCAGGAGTCACGAGTCGGCGATTTTCGCATCATCGCCAGCCACCAGGAAAGCCTGCACAGCCACGATGCCATCAGCATACTGACCGAGGGGACGACATTCGCCAATGACAGCCTTGGCCCGCGCCTGTTCGACACGTTGCACCACGTCGGCTAAGCTTGACGGCTTTTTGCTGCGCTGCGGCATAAGCAAGGGCGCCATGCGGAATGGGCATTGGTCATATCAGCCTTTGTGACCTAGTTTGAAGGGCAGGGAGGAAGCCAGACTCAACCAAGCGAGGTTTCCAAAATGGCCACTCAAGCCACAAACGTGATTTTCACCAAGGGCGGAATGCGCGCCCGCGTCGATGCCTTCCTTTCCTTCATGGGGCAGGGGTTCAACGCCTATATCGAGCGCCGCGCCCGCGTGGGGGAGATCGAGGCGCTGAACGCCAAGTCCGACACGGAGCTGGCCGCCATGGGCCTTAAGCGCGATGATATTCCGCAATATGTCTTCCGCGATCTGTTCTACGTCTGACCACATACGGTTTTGATGCGGGCTCCCTCGGCCCGTCTTGGGAAACGCCCCGGTGCCCGACTTGGTGCCGGGGCGTCTTCTTGTGGCGCGCGCATTATCAGGGGGAATGGCTTGCGCGCTTGACAGCCGCGCGGTGCCGCGCCAAGCCTCGCTTCTATGATAGATCTTCGCCCCGTCGGATACACAATCGGCCTGCTTGTCGCGGCCCTAGGCCTGACCATGCTGCCGCCGCTGCTGGTCGATATTGCCGAGGGGCAGGGCCATTGGCCGGTGTTTGCCGAAAGCGCCATCATCACCTTTTTGACCGGCGGCCTGGTCGCGCTGGCCTGCCACAACGGCACGCGCGAAGGTCTGACCCTGCAACAGACCTTTCTGCTGACCGCCGGTGTCTGGCTGGCGCTGCCGTTGTTCGGGGCGCTGCCGTTCATCCTGGGCGCGACCGAGGCGCGTATCGTCGATGCGTTCTTCGAGGCAATGTCCGGCCTGACAACCACCGGGTCCACCGTGCTGTCGGGGCTGGATACGCTGCCCAAGGGCTTGCTGCTGTGGCGCGGCATCCTGCAATGGCTTGGGGGCATCGGCATCATTGTTGTGGCCATGGTGTTCCTGCCCGAACTCAGGGTCGGGGGGATGCAGATTTTCCGCTCGGAAGCGTTTGAAACCATGGGAAAAATTCTGCCTCGCGCGACCGAAATCGCCTCGCAGATATCGGTTATCTACGTGGCGCTGACGGTGCTGTGTATGCTGTGCTACCTGCTGCTGGGCATGAATGCGTTCGACGCCACGGTGCATGCGCTGACAACCATTTCGACCGGCGGGTTTTCCAATTACGACGCATCTTTCGGCACGTTTTCCGGCCCGCCGGAATATGTCGCCTCGGTCTTCATGATCCTCGCTGCGCTGCCTTTCGTGCGCTACGTGCAGATGGTGAACGGCCATCGCGGCGCGCTGCTGGGCGACGTGCAGGCGCGCGGGTTCATTTTGACGATCCTAGTGCTAGTGGTCGTAACGACAGTGATCCTGACCTCGATTTTTCCGCATCACTGGGAACAGGCAGTGCGCGAGGCGCTGTTCAACATCACCTCGATCATTTCGGGCACCGGCTATGCCAGTGTCGATTACATGGAGTGGAGCGGTTTCCTGATCGTGCTGTTCTTCTTTATCGGGTTGATCGGCGGTTCGGCCGGGTCCACCGCCTGTTCGGTCAAGATTTTCCGCTATCAAATCCTGCTGGCATCGATCAAGGCGCAGATATCCAAGACACGCCTGCCGCACGGGGTGTTCCAGCCGCGTTGGGACGGGCGAGTGATCGACGACGATGTCTTGAATTCGGTCATGACGTTTTTCGTGTTCTTCATCGTGACGCTGGGGTTGTTGGCGGTGGCGCTGGGGATGACGGGGCTGGATTTCATCACTTCCGTGTCGGGCGCGGCCACGGCGCTGGCCAATATCGGGCCGGGCCTAGGCGACCAGATCGGGCCGGCGGGCAATTTCGGCGGGTTGAACGACACGGCCAAATGGCTGCTGGCGGCGGGCATGTTCATGGGCCGGCTAGAGCTGATGGTGGTCTTTGCCCTGTTCACTGTTCGGTTCTGGCGCGGCTGAACATTACGGCAATCTGCCCCGCGCAACGGGGCGGGCAACGAAAAAGGGCGGCCGTTGCGGACCGCCCTTTGTTGTCTTTGGCCGGTTGGATCAATCCCAGCAATTGACCAGAACGGTCATGCCAGAGGCTTTCTCGTTCAGGGTCGAGGGCGGTACATCGCCAATGGCATCGGTGACCACGGTGCTAAGACCAAGCCCCTCCAGCATGGCGCGAATGGCTGCGGCATCGGCGGCAAAGTTCACATCTTCGGGCAGTTTGCGGCTGCCGTCCGTGGCGGGCAGAAGCATGCCCAGAACCGCGCCGCCCGCATCCAGAACCGGACCGCCCGCATCGCCGGGCAACACGTTCAGCGCCAGACGTTTCACGCTGTCCTCGCCTTGCAGGCCGCGGATGTCTTCAAGCGTGCCATAAGTCAGGGTCGGCAGGCCCAGAACCCCGCCAAAGGGATAGCCGGACACGGCCACGTCCGATTGCAGGCGCGGCGTCGCGTTCTGGAACGCGGCGACAGACAGGGGCGCAAGCGGGGCCAGCGGTTTCAGCACGGCCACGCCAAGCGCCGCGTCGCGCGACAGGATATCGGCCTCGGTCTCGTCGTTCAGGGTGATGCGGCCGCATTCGGCCACGGCCTCGGCGGTGGTGACAACGGTGCCCTTCGCGTCGATGAAAAAGCCCGAACGCGACACGCGCGGCTTGCGGATTTCCAAGCCTGCCACCAGATCCACGCTTTGGTTTTCAGTGTCCCCCGCAGCCGGGTCCAATACGCCGGGCAGGCGGGCAAAGCTTTTCTGCATCTCGCCCAGAAGACGGGTGCGGCGTTCCTCGTCGCCTGCAGGCCAGATCAGGGTAAAGCCCTTGATCTCGCCGTTTTGCAGCGTGGCCTGTGTATGCGAGACGAAATCCGACCCGATCCCGACCAGCATGAAACCGTTGTTGTCGTGCTCGCGCGGGCCGTCCTCGGGGACGATTTCCAGCGTTTGCATGATGTCATACAGCCCGTTCAGCGTGGCGCGGTCCCCGGTTTGGGAAATCAGCAAGACCCGCGCGGTCAGATCGCCGGTGGCCGCGAAATGGGCAAAGGGCGGTTCATATTTTTCAAAGGCGACGACCCCCATGGGCAGGATCATTTCGATGCCTGCCTCGGTATCGGCGATGGTTTGCAGGTCCAGCCCGTTCAGCACGGCATTATACTGTTCGAACAGCGCGGCGCGCTGGCGTGTGGTCAGAATGCCGGTCACTTCGAAACTGTTCGCCTCTTGCCAGGCGGCCATGGAATTGCGGGTGCCGCGGCCAAAGGCGCCGTCGATGGCGGATTCGTAAAAACCGGCCCATTTCAGCGCCACTTGCAGGTCCATGCGCTGATCGCGGTCCAAGGCGGCCTCGCTTTGGCGGGCTTCGCGCGGGGTTTCGTCCGCGGGTTCGATCGCGGGTTCAGGCGCGGGCGCGGCCTCGGCAGTGGTTTCCGGTTCCGCCTGCGGGGCCGGTTCGGCCTTGGCGGTTTGTTCGGGCGCAGTCTCCACGGCCTCCATCGGGGGCAGGTTCAGCAGGTTGGCGCCCACGGGCCAGAATTGTTGCCGATAGGCGCTGGAAAAGGCGATGTAGCTGTCGCGCGGAATCTCGCCCTCGCGGCGATAGACGCGCAGCACTTGGTCGGCGTCGTTGCGCCGGTAGGGGCCAAGTGCAATGGCATACCAGCCGCCGCCAAGGGAAAACCCGTTCACATCCTGAAGCCGCCCGGAATAGGCGCGGATGCGGTCCTGCGCCGCCGAAAGACTGGGCTGCGCCTCGATCTGGACCCAGACCACGTCATTGGCGGTCTGCGCGAAAACCGCGCGGGTGGACAGGATCAGCGTTAGAATGGCTGTAATCAATATTCTTGTCATGGTGCGTTGCCGCCCTTGGCCTTTTGGTTTGGTGAAAAACTTTTGCACGTTTTACCAAATCAACGCGCGGGCGCACCCAAATAATGCGTGATGACGCGATTGACCCCGGCCCGCCCGCCCCGTAGGTAGAGCGCGCGATTTAACAGGGCCAGACAGGGCGCATGACAATGTCCAAGACCACCGCAAAACCGCGCAGTTTCCAGGAGATCATCCTGCGGCTTCAGGCCTATTGGGCCGACAAGGGCTGCGCGGTGATGCAACCCTATGACATGGAGGTCGGCGCGGGCACGTTCCATCCGGCGACCACGTTGCGCTCACTTGGCTCGCGCCCATGGGCGGCGGCTTACGTGCAGCCCTCGCGCCGCCCGACCGACGGGCGCTATGGCGAGAACCCGAACCGATTGCAGCATTACTACCAGTATCAGGTGCTGATCAAACCCAGCCCGCCCGACCTGCAAGAGCTGTATCTGGGCAGTCTGGAGGCCATCGGCATCGACATGGACCTGCACGACATCCGCTTTGTCGAAGATGACTGGGAATCGCCCACTCTTGGCGCATGGGGTCTGGGCTGGGAAGTCTGGTGCGACGGCATGGAAGTATCGCAATTCACCTATTTCCAACAGGTTGGCGGCCATGACTGCCACCCCGTATCGGGCGAGCTGACCTATGGTCTGGAACGTCTGGCGATGTATGTTCTAGGCATCGATCACGTGATGGACATGCCCTATAATGACCCGGATGCGCCGATTGCCCTGAAATACGGCGATGTCTTTCGTCAGACAGAACAGGAATACAGCCGCTGGAATTTCGACGTGGCCAATACCGATGTGCTGCTCAAGCATTTCGAAGACGCCGAGGCCGAGTGCCATTCGATCCTGTCGCAGGCGCATGACGACCCGAAAACCGGCAAGCGCATCGTTATGGCGCATCCTGCCTATGACCAGTGCATCAAGGCCAGCCATATCTTCAACCTGCTGGACGCGCGCGGCGTAATCTCGGTCACGGAACGACAAAGCTATATCGGGCGGGTGCGGACATTGGCAAAGATGTGCGCCGACGCCTTCGTGCAAACCGAGGCAGGCGGCTGGACCGCCGAAGCAAAGGCAGACGCATAATGATGGGAAAGATTCTAGCGGGGTTTACTGTGATTACGGCGCTGCTGGCCGGTGTGGCCATGTATTATCTTCAGGTTTACGCCTATTACGAAGAGGTTTCGGCCAACGGAACCGATGATGTGCAGATGACCACCATTGCGGGCGGCCCGCCCGAACCGGTGCTGTATGACGGTTTCAAGGCGATTGACGCGGACAGCAGCCCGATCCGCTATCGCGCCTGTTTCACCACCCCGATGAGCGCCGCGATGATGAGCGAGGCATACACCCCCTATGAGGATGCCGTGCCGCTGGTCGCCCCCGGCTGGTTCGACTGTTTCGACGCGGTCGAGATCGGCAAGGCGCTTGAGGACGGCGAGGCGATGGCCTTTCTGGGCACGCAAAACATTCATTATGGCATCGATCGCGTCGTGGCCGTTATGCCCGATGGGCGCGGCTATGTCTGGCACCAGATCAACCACTGCGGCGAAAAGGTTTTCGACGGGCAACCCGCCCCCGAAGGCTGCCCCACACCGCCCCACGGAAATTGAGCCCGAGGAAACTGACCCATGGCTGACCTGCTGATCGAACTGTTTTCCGAGGAAATCCCCGCCCGCATGCAGGGCCGCGCCGCCGCAGACCTGAAAAAGCGTGTGACCGATGGTCTGGTCGAGGCCAGCCTGACCTTTGCCGGCGCCGCCGGGTTTTCCACGCCGCGCCGCCTTACGCTGGCGATCGAAGGGCTGCTGGAACGTTCGCCGGACCAGAGCGAAGAACGCAAGGGTCCGCGCGTCGATGCGCCGGAAAAGGCGATCGAAGGCTTCCTGCGCGGCGCGGGTGTTTCGCGTGACGATCTGGAAATCCGTGACGAAAAAAAGGGCCAGGTCTATTTCGCCACGATCCGCAAGCCGGGCCGCCCCGCAGCCGAAATCGTCGCCGAGGTGCTGGAGGATGCGATCCGCAACTTCCCATGGCCCAAATCCATGCGTTGGGGGGCGGGCAGCCTGAAATGGGTGCGTCCGCTGCATTCGATCCTGTGCATCCTGTCGCGCGAGGACGGGGCCGAGGTCGTGCCGATGGACGTGGACGGCATCGCATCGGATAACACCACCGAAGGGCACCGTTTCATGGGTTCTGGCCGGTTCGCCGTGAACGGTTTCGACGATTACGAGGCCAAGCTGAAGCGCGACCATGTGATCCTGAACGCCGAGGAACGCGCCGATGCGATCTGGACCGAAGCGACCAGCCAGGCATTCGCCAGCGGGCTGGAAGTGGTCGAGGACAAGGGGCTATTGACCGAGGTTGCAGGCCTGGTTGAATGGCCCGTGGTGCTGATGGGCGCGATTGACGCCGAATTTCTGGGCCTGCCGCCCGAGGTGTTGCAAACCTCGATGAAGGAACACCAGAAGTTCTTTTCGGTGAAAAACCCCAAAACGGGCCGGATCGAACGGTTCATCACCGTTGCCAACCGCGAAACCGTCGACCATGGCGCGACCATTCTTGCGGGCAATCAAAAGGTGCTGTCGGCCCGCTTGTCGGATGCGAAATTCTTTTGGGAAAACGACCTGCGCGTGGCGAAATCCAACATCGCCGCATGGACGGACCGTTTGTCCAACGTGACTTTCCACAACCAGCTGGGTAGCCAGGCCAAGCGGATCGACCGTATCGTGGCACTGGCCCGCGATATTGCCCCCGCCGTCGGGGCCGACCCGGCACTGGCCGAACAGGCCGCGCGCGTGGCCAAGGCCGACCTTTCGTCGGAAATGGTTTATGAATTCCCCGAACTTCAAGGGCTTATGGGCCGCTACTATGCCGAGGCCGCTGGCCTTCCGGCAGAGGTGGCGAATGCGGCACAGGAACACTATGCGCCGCTTGGCCCGTCTGATGACGTGCCAAGCGCGCCGGTGTCCGTCGCCGTGGCACTGGCCGACAAGATCGACACGCTGACCGGATTCTGGGCCATCGATGAAAAGCCCACCGGATCGAAGGACCCTTATGCCCTGCGCCGCGCCTCGCTTGGCGTGATCCGCATTTTGCTGTCGAATGACATCCGCGCCGGGCTGGATGCATGGTTTGACGCGCAACTGCTGCGTCACAAGATCAACCTGAATGGCGATGCCGACGCGGCCGAAATCGAAGCCATGGAAGAGATGCTGGACGAGATCGCCGATCACGGCGTCTTTGGTGCGGCCTTCCACGCCATGCTGGACCGCCTGAAGGGCAAGGATGATGCCCCCGCAACGGACGAAGGCTCGCTGCTGCGGACCGTGGGCGATGCGGTGCCGGACCTGTCCACCGACCTGCTGGCCTTTTTCCATGATCGGCTGAAGGTTTACCTGCGTGATCAGGGGCTTACCCATGACGTGATCGACGCCTGCCTTGAAATGCCGGGCAATGACGACGTGACGCTTCTGGTGCGCCGCGCCACCGCGCTTGGCGCGTTCCTTGAAACCGAGGATGGCACCAACCTTGTGCAGGGCTTCAAGCGCGCCGCCAATATCCTGACCCAGGCCGAGGAAAAGGACGGGGTGGAATATTCCTTTGGCGCGGATGCGAAATTCGCCGAGACTGATGAGGAAAAGGCCCTGTTCGCCGCGCTGGACGCCGCCGGTGCCAAGATCGCCCCCGCGATGGAGGCCGAGGATTTCGCGGCCGCCATGGCCTCCATGGCCGATCTGCGCGCGCCCATCGATGCGTTTTTCGAGGCAGTGCAGGTCAATTCCGACAATCAGGTGGTGCGCCGCAACCGGCTGAACCTGCTGTCGCGGATCAGGGGGCTTTGCCTGTCCGTGGCCGACCTGACCCGGATCGAAGGCTAAGCGCAGGCGGCGCTTGCCAAGCCGCGGCAGGGGAGTATTCTGCGGCGGTTAAGGAAAGGCGCCGCAGTGCAGCAGAACGATCCCGACATCACCCTTGTCACCCCTACCGCGCCCATGTCGCCCGCCACCCACGGCGGGCGCGCCAAGTGCCTGCAACGGCTAGTGCGGTTGGACCTGCCGGTGCCGAAAACCGTCGCGCTGTCATTCGATGCGGTCCATGCGATTGCCGCAGGTGACATGCCGGACATGAACGAATTACTGGAACCCTTTGGCGAAGCACCGCTTTTATGTGTGCGCCCTTCGTCCGAAGACCCCGATTGGGGCGGTCCGGGGTCGATCCTGAACATCGGTATGAACGACGCGCGGTTCGTGGACATGTGCGACCAGCGTGGCCATGCGGCGGCCACGGCGGCATACCTGCGGTTCGTGCAGCAATATGCGATCCATGTTGCGCGGCTTGACCCGGATGTGTTCGACGACGTGACGCTGGAAGGCCCCGATGGCCTGTCCGAGACGCTGCGCGCATATGAAGATGAGACGGAAGAAGAATTTCCCCAGGATCCCGCTGTTCAACTTGCCGAGGTTCTGCGCTCGATGGCGCGCGCGTGGGAGGGCACGACCGCTCGCCTGCTGCGCCAGGCCAAGGGTGCGCCCGCCGATGCGGGGTTGGGGCTGGTGGTGCAGGAAATGGCGCTTGGGCTGGGGCAGGGCGAATGCGGGTCTGGCGTGATCCAACTGGTCAGTTCCAAAACCGGCGAGCCGCAGATCACCGGGCGATACCTGAGCCAAAGCCAGGGACGTGACGCGCTACACGCCGAAGCGCAGTCGATCTATCTGGAAAAAGACCCGCGCGGGCCGTCATTGCAGGAACTGGCCCCCGAGGCCTTTGCCAATTTGATCGAACATTGCGGGCTGATGCGAAAACGCCTGCGCGAGGAGATGCACGCCGAATTCACCATTGAAAACGGGCAGGTGCATATTCTTGATGGGGTGCGGGTGGCGCGGTCGGGCCGTGCGGCGGTGCGGATCGCCGTGAAACTGGCCGAGGATGAGATCATCACCCGCGAAGAGGCGCTGATGCGGATCGAACCGCGTGCGTTGAACGAATTGCTGCACCGCCAGATCGATCCGACCGCCCCGCGTGACCGCTTGGCGCGCGGCGTCGCGGCGAGCCCTGGCGCGGCCTCGGGCCGGATCGTGTTTTCTGCCGCCGAGGCGCAGGCCAGTGCCGCCCGCGGCGAGGCTTGCGTGCTGGTGCGCCGCGAAACCTCGCCCGAGGATATTCGCGGGATGCACGCCGCCGCCGCCGTGTTGACAGAGCGTGGCGGCATGACCAGCCACGCCGCGGTGATCGGGCGCGGCATGGGCCTGCCCTGCGTGGTGGGCGCGAACGAGATCAAGTTCAACCTGCGCAAACAGACCATCACCGCACCTGATGGGCGTGCCTTTCGCGCGGGCGATATCATAACCATTGACGGCACCAATGGCGACGTTCTGGCTGGCGAGCCGCCGATGCTGGAGGCGGCACAGGACGATGCGTTCCAGACCTTGATGGGCTGGGCCGACGAAGTGCGCGACATCGGCGTGCGCGCCAATGCCGACACCCCCGCCGACGCGACCACGGCCCGCAATTTCAAGGCCGAAGGCATCGGGTTGTGCCGGACCGAACATATGTTCTTCGAGGCCGCCCGCCTGACCGTGATGCGCGAGATGATCTTTGCCGACAGCGCCGAGGATCGACGCGCCTCTCTTGAACGCTTGCTGCCCATGCAGCGCACTGATTTCATTGAATTGTTCCGCATCATGCAGGGCAAACCGGTATGTATCCGCCTGTTCGATCCGCCCTTGCACGAATTCTTGCCCTCGGACCGGGCCGGGCATCGCGAACTGGCCGAGGCGCTGGACCTGCCCCTGTCGGACGTGACCCGCCGGGTCGAGGAACTGGGCGAATACAATCCGATGCTGGGGATGCGCGGGGTCCGTCTGGGCATTACCGTGCCGGAAATCTACGACATGCAGGCTCGCGCCATTTTCGAGGCCACGATCGAGGCCAGCCGCGAGGGCGATCCGGTCGTGCCGGAGATCATGATCCCGCTGGTGTCGGCCCGCCGCGAGGTGGAATTGGTCAAAACCCGCGTTGATGCGGTGGCCGCCGCCGTGCGCAACGAGCGCAAGGTGGATTTCACCTATCGGCTGGGCGTGATGGTTGAAACGCCCCGCGCGGCCCTGCGGGCGGCGGAAATCTCGCCGCTGACCTCTTTCCTGTCTTTCGGCACCAACGATTTGACGCAGATGACCTATGGGCTTAGCCGCGATGACGCGGGGCGGTTCATGTCGACCTATGTGCAGCAGGGCGTCTTTCCCGAAGATCCGTTTCACACGCTGGACACGGATGGCGTTGGCGAGCTGCTGACGATCGGCGCCGAGCGGGGCCGTGCGGCGCGCCCCGATCTGGTGCTGTCGATCTGTGGTGAACATGGTGGCAGCCCCGAATCAATAGCTTTCTGTCGATCTGCAGGATTCGACTATGTCAGTTGCTCTCCTTTCCGGGTTCCGGTCGCCCGGCTGGCGGCGGCGCAACTGGCCGTATCAGACAAGATCGGGTAGGTTGCCCGCGCCCATCCCCAATATTTTCTGCAAATTTGGTATAAATCACTCAATCCGGCCTTAACGGTTTCGGCGGCATCAAGCCTGCAAAACGCCCTTGGCTGGACGAAAGCAGAAGATTTGGCTATCAGCCCCGGATGCTTTCGCGCAGCCCTGCTTGGCGGCGCAGATGCAAGGAGTAGATCGAATGCGTGTTATTCTAACTTTATTTATGTCACTTTTTCTGGCCGGGGCCGCTGTTGCCGAGGCCGATATGAACCAGGTTTTGAAAACCGAACAACGCGGGTTGAAGGCGATGAAGCCGACCCGGCTGAGCGGGCTGCTGCAAGAGCCGCCCTCGAAATTGAGCTACAGCTCGAAGTGGCTGTCGTCCCTGCCCAAAGCATCGGGCGGGGCGGAATGGCGCTGCCTGTCCGAGGCGCTGTATTTCGAAGCGCGCGGTGAAAGCGTGAAGGGCCAGTTCGCCGTGGCCGAGGTGATCCTGAACCGTGTGGACAGCGCCCGTTTCCCGGGCAGCGTTTGCGATGTGATCAATCAGGGAACGGGGCGCAAATACGCCTGCCAGTTCACCTATACGTGCGATGGCCACAAAGAGGTAATCGCCGAGCCGAAGGCGTTTCAGCGCGTGGCCAAGGTGGCCAAGTTGATGCTGAGCGGCGCGCCCCGCGAATTGACCGGTGGCGCAACCTACTACCACACCAATGCGGTGCGCCCGCGCTGGTCGCGCAAATTCGCGCGCACCACGACTATCGGCGTGCATCATTTCTATCGCCACCCGTCCAAGATCGCGATGAACTGAACCGCGCGGGATGACGCGAATAAGGGGCCACCTGCCGCGGGTGGCCTTTTTCATTGTCGGCGCAGCGGTTAATGCGGCCGCATCACGCAGACCCAGCAGGAGACGGACATGAGCAATGAGATCAAATGGGCCTTTGCCCATCCCTCTGAGCGGTCCGAGGGCACGGCGGACGCGGCGCCGCTGGACCGGATTTCCCTGCGCGACCATGTAGTCGACGTGGAAATCGGTGCGTTTCAGGCCGAACGCGGCACGACGCAACGCATCTGTTTCAACGTGGTGGTCGAGGTGGTTCCGCATGACGCCATGCTGGACGACGATGTCGACCGCATACTGTCTTACGACAAGGTGACAGAGGCGATTGCCCATGAACTGGCCGCCGAACGGCTGAACCTGTTGGAAACGCTGGCCGAACGGCTGGCCGAACGTATCCTGATGGAACCGCAGGCATTGCGCGTTTTTGTGCGGATCGAAAAGCTGGACCGTGGTCCCGGTGCATTGGGCGTTGAAATCGTGCGTTCGCGCAAGGCCGCCGCCCCGGCCATGCCCGAGGATCGCCCGCACCCGCAGGTGGTCTACCTGTCGAACGAGGCGATTGCCTCACCGCATCTGCGCCACTGGATAGATCAGCTGGAGGCAGAGCATCGCCCCACAATCCTGTGCGTGGGCGCGCCCGACATGCCCGCGCCGCAATCGGCCCATCCCATGGCGCAGCGCCGGATCGACCTGCTGGCGATTGAACAAAACGCATGGGTGCTGGCCGGGCGCGACAAGCGCTGTGTCGTGGTGAATTCGCGGACCGAACTGGAATGGTCCATGCGCCATGACCAGATTTCAGTCTGGGCACCGTCCAAGATCGTGCTGGACGCGGTGGATGGCCCATCGGCACATCCGCGTGATGCGCTGGCGCTGGTGTTGTGGTTCGCGCGCGATATAGAGGCAGAGGATATGCTGGTGATCGGCGATACCCCGCCCGATGCGCCGGACCTGCCGCTGCGCAGTCTTGCCGCCGATGTGCGGGTGCTTTGACGCGCTTGCCAAGCCTGCTGCAATGCCGCATTCAAGGGCTATGACGCAGTATTTCAGACCGATTGTCAGCTTTGACCCCTGCCGCCCCGACACTGCCTTGCGCTTGGGGGGGCGCGTGCTGTGGTTTACCCATGCCGAGGTTCTTGAACGGGGCCGCGCACCCGCCCGTATTCCCGTGTCGGACCTGCCTGCGGATATGACCGAACGGCTGACCGCACCGCGTGCCGATCTGGCTGGGCTGCCGATGCGCTTCCCGCAGATCATGGGGATTTTGAACGTCACGCCCGACAGTTTTTTCGACGGCGGGCGGCATGACGCGCCGCAGGCCGCGACGGCCCATGCCCGCGCCATGGTGGATGCGGGCGCGGACATCATCGACGTGGGCGGCGAATCCACCCGCCCCGGCGCGACCGAGGTGCCCGTGCATGCGGAAATCGCCCGCACCGCCCCCGTGATCGCCGCGATCCGGGCGGCACTGCCCACACTCATGTCGATCGACACGCGCAAGGCGGCGGTGGGGCAGGCGGCGATAGCGGCCGGGGCCAGCCTGATCAACGATGTGGCAGGGTTTACATTCGATCCGGCCTTGGCGGGCGTGGCCGCCAAGGCGCAGGCGCCTGTTTGCGTGATGCATGCGCAGGGCGATCCACAGACCATGCAGCAGAACCCCATCTATGACGATGTGCTGCTGGATGTGTTTGATTTTCTTGAAGAACGCGTGACTTGGCTAGAGGCGCAGGGCATTCCCCGCGCCCGCATCAGCGTCGATCCAGGCATCGGTTTCGGCAAGACGCTGGATCATAACCTGGCCTTGCTACAACGCATCGGTTTGTTCCACGCGCTTGGCTGTCCGATCCTGCTGGGCGTGTCGCGCAAGCGGTTCATCGGCACGATCGGCAATGCGCCCGATGCGGCGCAGCGCGCCCCCGGTTCGGTTGCCGTGGCGCTGCACGCGGTCAGTCAGGGGGTGCAAATTCTGCGCGTCCATGATGTATATGAAACGCGCTCTGCCCTTGATTTATGGCAGGCCACGGTAGGAGGACATTATGAGCCGTAAGTTATTTGGAACCGACGGGGTGCGCGGCACTGCCAATATCCATCCGATGACAGCCGAGATGGCGCTGCGCATCGGGGCCGCCGTGGGGCGCTATTTCCGCCGCGATCACAGCCCTGTTCACCGCGTGGTGATCGGCAAGGACACACGGCTTTCGGGCTATATGTTTGAAAACGCATTAACTGCGGGGCTGACCAGTACTGGCATGAACGTGCTGCTGTTGGGGCCGGTGCCGACCCCTGCAGTGGGGCTGTTGACCACGTCCATGCGGGCGGATCTGGGGGTTATGATCTCGGCCAGTCACAACCCTGCCAATGACAATGGCATCAAGTTTTTCGGCCCCGACGGGTTCAAGCTGTCGGACGAGGCCGAGATGGAGATCGAGCGCCTGATCGAAGAGGGGGTAGAGCCTGCGCAGCCCCAGAATATCGGCCGGGCCAAGCGGATCGACGATGGCCGTTTCCGCTATATGGAGCGGGTGAAATCCACCTTCAGCCCCGGCAAGCGGCTGGACGGGATCAAGGTGGTGATCGACTGCGCCAACGGGGCCGCCTACCGTGCCGCGCCCGAGGTGCTGTGGGAACTTGGCGCCGATGTGATCCCCGTGGGCGTGTCCCCGGACGGGCGCAATATCAACAAGGATTGCGGATCAACCAAACCGCAGACAGCGGCGGAAACCGTGGTCGCGCATGGGGCTGATCTGGGCATCTGCCTGGATGGCGATGCCGACCGCGTCATCATCATCGACGAAAAGGGCCAGGTGGCCGACGGCGATCAGATCATGGCGCTGATGGCATCCCGTTGGGCCGACGCAGGCCGCTTGGCGGGCGGTGCCTTGGTGGCCACGGTCATGTCCAACCTGGGTCTTGAAAGGTTCATGGAATCCAAGGGTTTGCGTCTGGAGCGCACTGGCGTGGGCGACCGTTACGTGGTGGAACGGATGCGGCAGGGCGGTTTCAACCTTGGTGGCGAGCAGTCCGGCCATATCGTGATGACCGATTACGCCACCACTGGCGACGGGCTGCTGGCGGGGCTGCAATTCCTGTCGGCCATGGTTGAAACGGGGTTGAAGGCCAGCCAGTTGACACGGCAGTTTGAAACCGTGCCGCAAAAGCTGCAGAACGTGCGCTATCAGGCCGGGCAGGCCCCGCTTGAGGTGGACAGCGTCAAGGCCGCCATCGCCGCGACCGAGGCCGAACTGGTTGGGTCCGGCCGCCTGCTGATCCGCAAGTCGGGGACCGAGCCGCTGATCCGCGTCATGGCTGAATGCGAGGATGAAGACCGGTTGAACACCGCCGTCGCCCGCGTGGTCGAGGCGGTCGAAGCCGCGCTTTAGACCGCCGCCGGCAAGCGGCATGAAAAAAGGGCGCCCCGCAAGGCGCCCTTTTCCGTTTCGAAGCACAAAGCCTTGACCAGGCTTAGTTCTTTTCTTTGTCGACCATTTTGCCTGCGGAAATCCACGGCATCATGCCGCGCAGTTTCTCGCCGGTGGCTTCGATGGAATGTTCGTCGTTGATGCGGCGGGTGGCCTTGAACGAGGGCTGACCCACGGCATTTTCCAGCATGAAGTCGCGCACGAACTTGCCGGTCTGGATGTCGGTCAGGACTTCTTTCATGGCTTTCTTGGTCTGCTCGTAGGGCAGGATGCGCGGGCCGGAAACATACTCGCCATACTCGGCAGTGTTCGAGATCGAGTAGTTCATGTTGGCGATGCCGCCTTCGTAGATCAGGTCCACGATCAGTTTCACTTCGTGCAGGCATTCGAAATAGGCCATTTCCGGTGCGTAGCCGGCTTCGACCAGGGTTTCAAAGCCCATGCGGATCAGTTCGACCAGACCGCCACACAGAACGGCTTGTTCGCCGAACAAGTCGGTTTCGCATTCTTCGCGGAAGTTGGTTTCGATGATGCCCGAACGGCCGCCACCGATGGCGGAGCAATAGGACAGGCCGATTTCCAGCGCCTTGCCGGATGCGTCATTGTCCACGGCTACCAGGCAGGGAACGCCGCCGCCCTTGGTGTATTCGCCGCGCACGGTGTGGCCGGGGCCTTTGGGAGCCATCATGATGACGTCCACGCCGGGCTTCGGCTCGATCAGGCCGAAATGCACGTTCAGACCGTGGGCGAATGCAATGGCTGCGCCCTCTTTCAGGTTGTCGTGGACGTATTTCTTGTAGGTTTCGGCCTGAAGTTCATCGGGCATAGTGAACATGATCAGGTCGCACCACGCGGCGGCTTCGGCGATGCCCATGACTTGCAGGCCTTCGCCTTCGGCTTTCTTGGCCGAGGGGGAGCCTTCGCGCAGTGCGACGACAAGGTTTTTCGCGCCGGAATCGCGCAGGTTCAGCGCGTGGGCGTGGCCTTGGGAACCGTAGCCCAGGATGGCCACTTTCTTGTCCTTGATCAGGTTGATGTCGCAATCGCGGTCGTAATAAACGCGCATATTCTTGTCCTTCCGGGTGATGTTGATGGGGGTAGAATAGCGATTTTCGAAGAATAGGCGTTTCGTTTTGCGTGAAACGCGGATAATCTTGCGGTCTAATATTTGCAAAAATGCTAAAAATGGTGAATTTTATGCTTGATGATCTGGATCGGCGCATTCTGCGGCAGCTTCAGGCCGATCCTGCGCAGCCTTTGTCGAATCTGGTGGACCGGGCCGGCACCACGGTTCCGGTCTGTTCGCGCCGTCTGGCCGCGCTTGAGCGTGCCGGCATCCTGCAAGGACAAGAGGCGGTGATCGACTGGCGCGCATTGGGATACGAGGTCGAGGTTAGCTTGCGCGTTACGTTGGACAAGACCGAACCGCGCGCCTTTGACGACATGATGGCAGCGGCCCGCGAGGTGCCCGAGGTGATCGAGATCCAGACATTTCTTGGCCGGGTTGACCTGCGCCTGTCGGTGATTGCGCGGGACATGGCGCATTACCAGCAGATATATCGTTCGCGCATCCTGACCCTGCCGCATATCGCGGATATCGAGGCGCTGATGCATGTGGCCCGCATCAAGGAAGATCAGGTGCTGCCCGTATGACCGAGTTGGACGAGATTGACCGCGCCCTTCTGCGCGCCTTGGCCCGCGATGCGCGGCAGGGGGCAGGGGCGCTTGGCCGCAGCGTGGGCCTGTCGCAGCCCGCGGCATGGCGGCGCATCAAGCGCCTGCAAGAGGCGGGTATCATCAAGGGCCGCCGCCTGCTGCTGGACCGTGAAAAGCTGGGGTTCGGCGTCACTGTCTTTCTTGGCGTGAAACTGGCCACCAAGGGCCGTGTCAGCCTTGACGATTTCGAGCGCGCGGTCAGCGCCATCCCCGAGGTGCAGACGGTCGAGCATGTGCTTGGCTTGTATGATTACCGCCTGCGTGTCGTGGCCCGCGACATTCCTGATTTCGAAAGGGTGCTGCGCCGCCGGATCATGACCCTGCCCGGTGTGGGGGATGTCGAGGCAAACGTGCTGCTCAGCGAGGAGCGTCGCCCCGGTCCGCTTTAGTGTCAGGCGGACAGGCGCAACGCTTCTGCTTCGAAGCGGCGCAATTCATAGCGCGACAGGTTGCCGATGCACTCGGCATGTTCCAGCTCGGGGAACAGTTCGATGATCTCGGCCCGCGCTTCGTCCGTGACGGTTTGCAGCGATTGCTGTCCTGGGAACAGGCTTTCCGAGGGGCAGCCCTCGGCAAAGACGATCTGGTGCGTGTCGAACATGAAGTGATAATACTCGACCTGCGCACGCGGGATCTGGCGGATCGTGGCATCATTGACCAAGTGTTTTGCGGCGACCAGCACCTCGCCATGACCGAATAACAATTCCGCATGGGCACCTGACACCAGCATCCGGTGGTTCGGAGAAACCCAAAGATCGCGGATATTGCCAAGCGCCCCCGCCTTGATGCGAATGGGCGCGTTTTTTCCCCGCGCATCGCAACGCCGCGCGCCGATCCAGCGCAGGGGCTGTGGGCCGTGATCCAGTGTGTTGACCAGGTCGCCCTCGGCCAGGGATTCGATATATCGCGGCCCATCGGGCGTTTCGATCAGCGTACCGCGCACAAAGCACAGAACGGTCATCGCATTGACATTGGACGAGAAAATGCCGTCGCCCGCCTCGTCCGGGCTGATAACCCCGTCGCCATTCAGATCAAGGGCTTCGTTGGTCGGCACCTCGATCGGGCCGGTGGTCGTGGCCAGCGTTTCCAGAATATTCATGCCCGCGACGATGGACAACTCGCCCAGAGCCGGTGCATCCGCATCGGTCGAGGTCAGCCCGCTTGCATCGAATTCCAGGTAGCGGTCGCCCATCGAACGGCGCCCAACGTCAATGTCGCCCGCGCCGTCCGTGTCCGTGTAGGTGTATTTCGGAACGTCATAATAATAGTCGGTCGCGTGCTCATAGACGGTGATCGCGGTGACATAGGAATCGGCGGTCAGCGACCCGTCGGGGTTGGTGTTGGCGACGTGCAGCACGATGATGTCATTGTCTTCGAAAACCGACTGGCCGTCATGGATCATAAACTCGCCGCCGTTGCTTGCGTTCGAGTTTGTGTTGGCGTCACCGATAATGTTGAACCCGTTCAACAATAGGGTTGTTTCTGTCATGATCGTTTTCTGCTTTTGCCCGGCTCTTGCTTTGGACGGCGGGTTTGCCTGAACTTAATCCTATTTTGACCACATTTAGGGCCAATTGTGGCAAGAATGAGGCAGGCCCCTTCCGCTTCAATTGTGCAATCCGCCGCGTTGCCCGTAGGCCACGTTTGCGCTAGCCCTTGTGGAATAGGACAGGAGGAACAAGATGGCCTTGCTCGATACAGTCGATCCCCAAGGGCTCGAAGAGTTCTCGGTGGTGTTCACCGACCGCTCGCTCAACCATATGTCGGCAAAATTCCAGCATGTGATGCGGGATATTTCAGGCATGCTGAAAGAGGTCTACGGCGCCTCTGCCGTGGCGCTTGTGCCCGGTGGCGGCACCTACGGAATGGAGGCCGTGGCCCGCCAGTTCGGGCGCGACGCCCATGCGCTGATCGTGCGCAACGGCTGGTTTTCCTATCGCTGGTCGCAGATTTTCGATGCTGGCCAATTCACCGCGCAAACCACTGTTTTCAAAGCGCGACAGGAAGGCAACGGGACCCAGGCTCCCTTTGCCCCCGCGCCTATCGAAGACGTCACATCGGCCATTCGCGAGGCCAAGCCAGACGTGGTGTTCGCCCCGCATGTGGAAACCTCGGCCGGGTTGATCTTGCCCGACGATTACATCACCGCACTGGCCGAGGCCGCGCATGAGGTGGGCGCGCTGATGGTGCTGGATTGCATTGCCAGCGGTTGTGTCTGGGTCGATATGGGCGCGACGGGTGTCGATGTGTTGATCTCTGCGCCGCAAAAGGGCTGGTCTGCCTCGCCTTCGGCCGGGTTGGTCATGCTGTCGGACCGTGCCATGGCGCGGTTGGATGCGACGACATCGGACAGTTTCGCGCTGGACCTGAAAAAATGGCGCCAGATCATGGAGGTCTATGAAAACGGTGGCCATGCCTATCACGCCACCATGCCCACCGATGCGCTGACCGCGTTCCGCGACACCATGCTGGAAACCCGTGAATACGGGTTCGAACGGTTGCGCGTCGCGCAATGGGAACTGGGAAATGGCGTGCGCGAGATGCTGAAAGCGCGCGGCGTGAAATCCGTTGCGGCCGAAGGGTTCGGGTCACCTGGCGTGGTGGTCAGCTATACTCAGGATGCCGAGGTGCAGTCGGGCCGCGCCTTTGGGGCCAAGGGCGTTCAGATCGCCGCCGGCGTTCCGCTGCAATGTGACGAGCCAGAGGGGTTCCAGACCTTCCGCCTGGGGCTGTTCGGACTGGACAAGCTCTATGATGTGCCGGCGACGCTGGCGCGGGTGGAAAAGGCATTGGACGGCGTGGTTTAACCCCGCGCGCCCAAGCCCATTTGCATCATGGTCTTGCGCACCGGCGCCATCGAATAGATGGCATTCAGACCGGCGGAGCGCAGATCGCGCAGGGGCCGCGCCTCCATCATCGAGGCGCGGTTCAGAAGGTCGATCCCCGCGACACGGGTTTTTACCTCGCCGTGGCGGCGTTTGTGGAATGTTTCCAACATCTTGGCATTGCCTAGATTGTCCGGGTCGGCGCAGGCCAAGTCCAGCAATATGCGCATATCGCCCAGGCTCATGTTCAGGCCCTGCGCGCCGATGGGCGGCACCACATGGGCGGCCTCGGCCACCAGCGCCACGCGCTGCCCGTACATCCGTTCCGCGACCTGGCTGATGATCGGCCATGTCGTGCGGCGCGAGGCCAGCGTCAGCGGACCGAACAGGTGGCAGGATCGTTCGGACATCGCGGCTTCAAATTCATTCTCGGGCAGGGCGGCAAGGCGCATCACTTCTGGCCCGCGCTCCATCCACACGACCGCCGAGGACGACATCCCGTTGTAATCGGGCAGGGGCACAAGGGTGAAGGGCCCGCCGGACCGGTGAATCTCGGTCGAGACATTGTTGTGCGGGATCGGGTGCGTGACGGCAAAGGCCAGCGCCTTTTGTCCATAACGCGTTGTTTTCACGGAAATTCCTGCCTGTTCACGCATTGGGGAATTGCGCCCGTCCGCGGCGATGACCAGTTTGCAGCGCACCTGGCTGCCATTGGTCAGGCCGACTCGCGCCTCTCCCTCGCGGGTAAACAGCGTTTTGGCGGCCGTGCCGGGGCGGAATTCGACATTGGGCAATTCCTCCAACCGTGCCACCAATTCGCGCCTTAGCAGCCAGTTGGGCAGGTTCCAGCCAAACGGCTTTTCCGAAATATCGGAGGCGTCGAAATCCTTGACGATGCGGGGCTCTGGCTGGTCGCCGCCCGCATCCACGATACGCATGATTTGCAGCGGCGCGGCCTCTGCTGCGAGACGTGGCCAGATGCCGGCTTGATCCAGAAGTGTCTGGGAAGGCTGTAAGAAAGCGGTGGTGCGCAGGTCTGATCCTGCGGCGTCCCGCTCGGTGATGGGCGGAGCCGGATCGACGCAAAACACCGAAAAGCCCGACGCACCGAACAGCGCTGCGGCGGTCAACCCGGCGACACCGCCGCCAGAAACCAGAATGTCGAATTGGGATATGGTGTGGGACATGGAACCGATCCTCCTATCCGCATTCTAGTGCGGGTGGCGGAAAGGTTCCATGCGTGATCCTGTCATCCGCGCGAGATCAGGATCAAAATGACATACATCACCGGCACCAAGCACAGGGCGGGGATGTAAAGGCCGGGTACGCCCCAGATCGCGATGGAAACGCCCCACAGGGCAAGCGCGACGAGAACCGTCAGAAGGATACGCGCATCGCGGCGGTTTTCGCTGCTGGCGTCGGTGGTGGGATGTGCGTGATCTGCTTCGGTAACGGCCATGGGTTGCTCCTGTTCGTTGCGTTGTGAAGCATTCATTTAACATGCAAAAAGATGAATGAAAGATGCAGATTGCCGCATTGCGACGCGATGTCCTGCGGCATTTCACCCCTAGCCTAACAGCTTGTAAATAAAGCCGGAAAGATTGTCGGTATGGTGGTGGATATGCGCTGCCTCATGCGATTCGGGGGCGACATGGACCGTGCGCATCCCCATGGCGTGCGGTGCGGCAAGGTTGCGCGGATCATCCTCGAACATGGCGGCGGATTCGGGCGGCAGGCCATCGCTGGCAAAGACCTTGGCAAAGGCTTCGGGTTCGGGTTTGGGGCGGTAATCGGCATGTTCCACGCCGTAGATCGCATCGAATAGCCCATCCAGTCCGCGTGCCGCCAGCACCCGCTCGGCATAGGGCGCGCTTCCATTGGTGTAGACAATCTTGCGCCCCGGCAAGGCCTTGATCCCATGGGTCAAATCCGGATCAGGCGTCAGGACGGACATATCGATTTCATGCACATGGGTCAGATAGGGGGCCGGGTCCATGTCATACACGCGCATTAGCCCGGCAAGGGTGGTGCCATAAGTGGCCCAATAATGTTTGCGCAGATGATCCGCCTCGGCCCGGTCCACGCCAAGCGCGTCCATCACATAGGCGGTCATACGCACCTCGATCTGGTCGAACAGGCGAACCGAGGGTGGATAAAGCGTGTTATCCAAATCGAAAACCCAGTGGGTTACATGAGAGAAAGCATCGCGCGGCATGGGGCGACGCTAGACTGCCGCGACGAATGGCGCAAGGCGGCGGGCTTGATCGTCTGGGCCTTGCGCGGCTAATGTGGCCCGATGCTGGCTAAGGGTATGTAGATGAAGGATTTCCGACCGGTGCAGAAAGATGCCTATACGCTGATCCTCGAAGCCATTGACGATGGCACTTACCGGCCCGGCGACCGTCTGGTCGAAAGCGAGTTGGCAGACCGTTTCGGTGTTTCGCGGACGCCCATCCGCGAAGCGTTGCAGCGGCTTGAAACGCAATCCTTGCTCACCCGCGACGGGCGCAGCCTGATCGTTGCCTCTCTGGACCATAACCAGTTGAGCGAACTCTATGTCGTGCGCGCCGAACTGGAAGGGCTGGCGGCACGTCTGGCAGCCCGCCACGCAACCGCCGAAGAAATCCGCGTGCTTCAGGACATGGTCGAGGATGATCATAAATTGCTGAATGATGCCAAGGCTTTGGCTCGTGCTAACCGGCGGTTTCACAAGCAGATACACCTTGCCTCGCACAATCGGTACCTCGTGCAGCAATTGGATATGGTCCACCGGACCATGGCGCTGATGGCTACCACGTCATTGGCTGCCGAAGGGCGCGGTGTTGATGCATTGGCCGAACATGACGCCATCGTCCGCGCCATCGGTGCACGGGACGAGGATGCAGCTTATGAGGCGCTGAAAGCCCATATTAGCCAAGCCTTTGTCACCCGACTGAAGCTTGATTCAGAGGCTGGCTGACGTCGCATTGCGTTTATGCGCCAGCGACAGGCCATGGGTGGTCTTGTCCCAGTAGAAAGGCGCAAAGATCAGCTCGTATAGTGCCTTGTAAGCTGCGATCGTCCCCAGCGGGAAATAGAAATGCAGCGTCGGCACCCAGAAGGTCAGGTGACGATGCGCCTTGCCTGACACGGCGATCATGCCCGCGATGATGGTCAGCACCTCGACTCCAAGAAACAGCCGGGCCGTAGCCAGCAACAGTTCGGGCGGCACAAGTCCTTGAAGAGGATGGGAAAAACCCAACAGAATCAGCCAGAAAGACCACAGTAGCGGGGCCAGAAGGAATTGCGAAATGGCGGTGATGAAATGGGTCTGTACGCCCAGAAACTTCCACGGCCCCAATTCGCGCAGCAGACGCAGCGGGCGGCGCATCTGCACCAGATAGGTCACCATATACCCCTTGAGCCAACGCGAGCGTTGCTTGATCCACGGCCAGAAATGGCAATTCGCCTCCTCATGGGTGGTCGTGACCAGCATTTCGGTCCGGTAGCCATGGCGGGCAAGGCGAAAGCCCAGATCGGCATCCTCGGTCACGTTGTGGGCGTCCCAACCGCCCAGTTGTTCCAAGGCATCGCGGCGGAAAAATAAGGTGGTGCCGCCCAGTGGGATCGCGAAACCCAGCCGCACCATTCCGGGCATCATCACCCGGAACCAAGTGGCATATTCCATGGTGAAACAGCGGGCCAGCCAGTTCTGGCGCGGATTGTAATAGTCCAGAACCCCTTGCAAACAAACAAGATCATCGGGCGCGCTGCGGAACCGGTCGGCTACGCGGTCGATCTGGTCGGCCTCGGGCGCATCCTCGGCGTCATAGATGCCGATGATCTCTCCGCGGCAGAAATCCAGCGCATAGTTCATTGCCCGCGGTTTGGTACGGGGCTGGCCATCTGGGACAACGATCACGCGCATCCATGGCGGCAGATCGGTGGCAGCGATGGCCTCGCGCGTGACCGTGTCGTTCTCTTCCAGCACCAGCACCACGTCCAGCAGCGCCTTGGGATAGGTCAGCTTTTCCAACCGCTTGACCAGAACATTGGCAACCTCTCGTTCTTTGAACAGGGGCACGAGGATCGAAACGACAGGACGTTTGCGGCGGACCATGGGCGGCGAGTGGGCCTCCAGAGGTGGCGAAAGGAGATGGGCCAGAAGCGCCATCCCCTTTTGCACCGCCGCGACGATGAGGGTAAAACAGGCCCAGCCAACGAATGTGGCAAACAGCAATCGCGGCTGCCACGCCAGCAGGGCCGCAAGCAGCAGCAGCACGGAAAGGACCGCAGGAATGCGCAGGTGCAGATTGTTTTCCCATGTCCGGCAGCTTTCCACCGGGGGCACGCGGGCCGAGGCATTGGCGGTCATCTCTGTGCGCCAAGCGTCGGCGATCAGGGTTTGCACTTCGGTTTCCAGTGCCAGAACCGGGCGGGCGGGGCGCAGGGATTCTGGTAAAAGCGCCTCGTATTCGGAAAACAGCTCGGGGCGGGCGGTTGCAATCAGAACCTCGCCATTTTCGCGCCGCCATGGCAGGGCCGCATAGGCAAGGCAGTGCTTGGGGTCGACATGGGCAAGCAGCGCATCCTCTGGCGGGTTTTCGGCCAGATCGGCGCGTTCGGTGCGCAGGAAAGTGGCCTGCGCCTCGACCAGGATCAGGGGGTCCACCCAGCCATGGGCAAGAATGCAATCGTTGAGAGAGGCACGGTTGTGCCGCGTTTCGGATCGGGCCGTGAACAATTGCTCCAGCGTAATCAATCCGCAATCCGTCAGGAACGCGCCGAAGTCCGCCTTGGCATCAGGTGCCAGCCCGCCTCCCCGCAACAGGGACGCCAGTGATCTGTTTTCCGCCGTCATTTTCGGCCGCCTCGCTTTGATACCGGACGACTATGGTTTCGACGGAGTTAAAACAGAGTAAACGAGGGCTTAACGCCCCGGTTCAGCGGCCGGCACGTTCGGCCATCGAGGCCGTAAACCGTTCAAACAAATAGAAACTATCCTGCGGGCCGGGGCTGGCTTCGGGGTGATGTTGCACGGAAAATACCGGGCGGCCATCCACCCGGATGCCACAATTCGACCCGTCGAACAGGGAAACATGGGTCTCGATGATTCCCTCGGGCAGGCTTTGGGTGTCAATAGCGAACCCGTGGTTCATCGAGGTGATCTCGACCTTGCCGGTGTCCTTGTCCTTGACGGGGTGGTTCGCGCCATGGTGGCCGTGGTTCATTTTGATGGTCTTTGCGCCAAGCGCCAGTGCAAGCATCTGGTGGCCAAGGCAGATGCCGAAAACGGGCAAATCCTTTGCCAGCACTGCCTTGATCATCGGCACGGCGTATTCGCCGGTCGCGGCGGGGTCGCCGGGGCCGTTCGACAGGAACACGCCATCGGGATTATGGGCCAGAACCTCTTCGGCGGTGGCGGTCGCGGGCAACACGGTCACGTCACAACCCGCCGAGGCGAGGCAACGCAGGATGTTGCGTTTCGCGCCGTAATCCATGGCAACCACCTTGAACTTGGGGTCTTCCTGCGCGGTGTACCCTTCGGGCCATGCCCAGCGTTTTTCGTTCCAGCGATAGGATTGGGCGCAGGTCACTTCCTTGGCCAGGTCCATGCCTTGCAGCCCGGCAAAGGCGCGGGCGCGCGCGACCAGCGCCTCAATGTCGAAATTCCCTTCGGGGCTGTGTTCCAGCGCGACATGGGGCGCGCCCTGTTGGCGGATCGCGCGGGTCAGGCGGCGGGTGTCCACGCTCCCGATGGCAATTCGGCCACGGGCGGCAAGCCAGTCATCCAGCGGTTCGACGGCGCGCCAGTTCGACGGTTCGGTCGGATCCCATTTGACCACCATGCCAGCAGCTACCGGATCGCCGGCTTCGTCGTCATCGGGGTTCACGCCCACATTGCCCACATGGGGGAAAGTAAAGGTGACGACCTGCCCGGCATAAGAGGGGTCGGTCATGATTTCCTGATAGCCCGTCATGGCCGTGTTAAAGCACAGCTCGGCCACGGTGACGCCGGTCGCACCGAAACCGCGACCGTAAAACAAGGTGCCATCAGCAAGGGCGAGGCAGGCAGTCGGGCGGGGTTCGGACGTGTGGGGCATGGCATCTCTCCGGGCAGCTTACGGGGCAGCAAACGGCTGATACCTAAGCGGGCGCGCTGATGGGGTCAAGGGGGTGCGGCGCGGCGGAACAAGATAAGCGAGCGCCCTGTAAACAAGGGGCTGTGACCTTGCGCTTGGGGCGGTTGTCAGAGGCGCGCGATTTCGATAGTGTTGCCCCTTCTGGATACCCTGCGGGATGGCACGACATGAGTTTGCGCGACCGGGTCAACACGGCCCTGAAACAGGCAATGAAAGACAAGGCGGCCGACCGGCTGTCCACCCTGCGGCTGATCAATGCCGCCATCAAGGATCGTGACATCGCGGCCCGCGGCGAGGGCAACGAGGACGGCGTGACCGAAGACGTTGTTCTGGCGATCCTTGGCAAGATGGTGAAACAGCGCCAGGAAAGCGCCCGCGCCTATGAAGAAGGCGGGCGTCTGGACCTGGCAGAGCGCGAGCGCGCCGAGATCGGCATCATCGAGGAATTCCTGCCGCGTCAGATGGACGAGGCCGAGACCAAGGCCGCCATCGACGCGGTGATCGCGGAAACGGGCGCCAGCTCGATTCGCGACATGGGCCGCGTCATGGGCGAGTTGAAGGCCAAGTACACCGGGCAGATGGATTTCGGCAGTGTCGGCCCAAAAGTCAAGGCACGGTTGGGCTGAACGCTGGTCGCTGAAAGCCCTTGGGGGGCAGGGCGGCGCAAAAACAAACGCGCGCCATACCATCTGCTGCAAGGGCGAATATTTCAGACGAGGAATGCCTGAAGGGTGATCTTTCAGGCGATTCGCGTCACTCTGCGTCAAACGATGGCAGGGCAAAAGCCCTGCGATCAGGCGGTGGCACGCATGGTTTTGACTGCTTCAGACAGCTCTCCGTACAGCGCGCGGCGCTCGTCTTCGGACAGGAATGCGCCGATCTCGACCATGCGGCCATTGCCGGTCAGCGTGATGTAATAGGGGACCGGCCCGCCAGTCTGGTGCATCTCGACCCGGGTCCAGTAAATATTGCAGTCCCATTCCTGCGTTCGGCCGTGTTTGTCGGTGTGACGCAGGCTGGCGGTTTCGGGGGTTAGGGTCAGCTCCTCCAGCACGTCGGCATCGCGGTAGCTGCGTTGCAGCCCCCACCAAAGCGCACCCACCGCCGCCATCAGGAATGGCAGCAGCCCCCAGACGAATGCTGTGCCAAGCAACGGGTAAAGCGGCACGGTGATCAGGGTGAAACACATCAGGATGATCACTGCGAAACCGCGCTTGGGCAGGGAGCGGAACGGCCATAGCATCAACTGCCGGCTTTTCGCGCCGGTGTGATTGGTTGTCGATGTCCAAGTGTAGGGCATGATAGTTATCAGTTGGTTGAAACGAAAAGGGCCCCGGATCGCTCCGGGGCCCTTGGTTGGATCAGGTGGCGCTTAGTGCGCGTGGCCCTTGTCCCAGTCTTCCTGCTTGGGGATCTGTTCGAAAGTATGCTCCGGCGGCGGGGAGGGCAGGGTCCATTCCAGCGTATCCGCGTATTCGTTCCAGTAGTTGTTTTCGGTCACGCGGCGGCCTGCGAAGACCGTGTAGAACATGATGCCGAAGAACAGCAGGAACGAGGCGAAGGAGATCATGGCACCGATCGACGACACGTAGTTCCAAGTCGCGAATGCATCCGGATAGTCGATGTAACGGCGCGGCATGCCCTGACGACCCAGGAAGTGCTGCGGGAAGAAGGTCAGGTTCACACCGATGAAGAACAACCAGAAATGCACCTTGCCCAGGAATTCGGGGTATTGGCGCCCCGACATCTTGCCGATGTAGAAATAGACCCCGGCAAAAATGGTAAAGGCTGCCCCCATGGACATGGTGTAGTGGAAGTGCGCCACGACGTAGTAAGTGTCGTGATAGGCGCGGTCCACGCCAGCTTGGCTCAGCACAATGCCGGTCACACCACCGATGGTGAACAGGATCAGGAAGCCGAAGGCGAACAGCATCGGGGTTTTGAATTCCAGCGAGCCGCCCCACATGGTGGCGATCCACGAGAAGATCTTGACCCCTGTCGGCACTGCGATGACCATGGTTGCCAGCATGAAATAGGACTGCTGGGTCAGGGACATACCGACCGTGTACATGTGGTGTGCCCACACGACAAAGCCCAGTGCGCCGATCGCGATGATGGCCCAGACCATCGGCAGATAGCCGAATATGGGTTTGCGCGAGAAGGTGGCGAACACGTGGGACACGAGGCCAAAGCCCGGCAGGATCACGATGTACACTTCGGGGTGACCGAAGAACCACAGGATGTGCTGGTACAGGATCGGGTCGCCGCCGCCTTCAGGTTGGAAGAAGGTGGTGCCGAAGTTCCGGTCGGTCAGCAGCATGGTGATGGCGCCAGCCAAAACCGGCAGCGACAGCAGGATCAGCCACGAAGTCACGAAGATCGACCACGAGAACAGCGGAACCTTGAACAGGGTCATGCCCGGTGCGCGCATGTTCAGGAAGGTGGTGATCATGTTGATCGCACCCAAGATCGACGAGGCACCCGACATGTGGACGGCGAAGATCGCCAGATCCATCGAGTAGCCACCTTCGGAGGTGGACAGTGGCGGGTAGAGAACCCAGCCCACGCCCGAGCCCAGCTGGCCGTTGCCACCCGGCGCGAGCAGCGAGGCGACACCCAGCGACACGCCGGTCACATACATCCAGAAGGACAGGTTGTTCATCCGCGGGAACGCCATGTCCGGCGCGCCGATTTGCAGCGGCATGAAATAATTGCCGAAGCCACCGAACAGGGCGGGAATGACGACGAAGAACATCATCAGAACGCCGTGATAGGTGATCAAAACGTTCCACAGGTGACCGTTCGGCGTACACATCGCATCGGGATTAGCGATGAAACGCGCACCTTCGAGGCACATGTATTGAACGCCCGGCTCCATCAGCTCGAGGCGCATGTAGACCGTGAAGCTGACGGCCAGCAGGCCGACAACCGCCGAAACGATCAGGTAGAGAATGCCGATATCTTTATGGTTCGTAGACATAAACCAGCGGGTGAAGAAGCCCCGCTCGTCATGATGCTCGTGGCCGTGAATGGCTGCGTCTGCCATCTTGATGCCTCCTGTTGGTGCGTTGAAGGGCGCGATAGAGAGTCACTCCCCGCGCCCATGTTCCATTCACGTTTTAGAATGCTGTGCGCGTGGCGGCAATGACCGAGTTTGACGCAGATCAAATAAATTTGTCGCACCCCGCTTGAAATCGTTAACGAAACACAGGGCGCGGACATGAAAAACCCGCGCAGATCAGGCGACCGCGCGGGTTCTTGTGTTGATGCCGGGGCCTAAGCCCCCGAAACGGATTATTCCGCCGGTGCCAGCGAGGCCAAGTAAGCAGCCACGTCGTCGCCGCCCTTCTTCAGTTTGAAGGACATTTTCGACTTGGCGCCCGAATCACCCAGCGTTTCCTTCAGGAAATCCTTGGGGTCCGCGACATAGTTTGCCAGCGATGCCTCGTCCCAGACCAAGCCAGCTTCGCCAGCGGCGACAAGGTCCTTGCCATATTTGAAACCTTCGTCGGTGCCGGCGGTCTTGCCGATGATGCCGTAAAGGTTCGGGCCGGTCTTGCCGCCCTTTACGATCGTGTCTTCACCATTGGCGATGGTGTGGCAGGACTTGCATTTCTTGAAGGTCTTTTCGCCTGCGGCTGCGTCGCCCTCGGCAAATGCGGGTGCGGCGAATGCCAGGGTGGTGGCGGCGATGGTCAGAAGTTTTTTCATGGTCTGCCTCTCCAGATGGTCCAGATGGGTTTGCGCGTTCTTACGCCGTGATACCTACACATATGGCGTAATTAAAGGCTAATTCACCCTGCACTATTGTCGCATGGTTTCATACGCGGGGATTTGCCTGTGCCGTATCCGGCGCAGTGCCGGCATCAACCGGCGCGTCACCGAACACCTTGGAGAACTCGGTACGAAGGGCCACGTCCAGATCCTGCATCGTCACCGGAAGACCCAGGTCCACAAGGCTTGTCACCCCGTGTTCGGTGATTCCGCAGGGCACGATGCCGGTGAAATGATCCAGGTCCGGCTCCACGTTGATCGAGATACCGTGGAAGCTGATCCATTTGCGCAGGCGGATGCCGATGGCGGCGATCTTGTCCTCTTGCGGGGCGCCGGTGGTGGTCAGGGGCTTGTCGTCACGTGTGACCCAGACGCCGACGCGGCCGTTCCGAATCTCTCCCTTCACGTTGAAAGCGCCGAGGGTGGCGATCACCCATTCCTCCAGCTGCTGGACGAAACGGCGCACGTCATGGCCGCGTTTGCCCACGTCCAGCATGACATAGGCGACCCGCTGGCCCGGCCCGTGATAGGTATATTGCCCGCCGCGCTTGCTGGTATGGACGGGAAAGCGGTCAGGGTCCGTCAAATCGGCGGGCTTGGCCGATGTCCCGGCGGTGTAAAGTGGCGGGTGTTCGACCAGCCAGATCGCTTCGTCCGCCATGCCGGCGGCGATATCGGCGGCGCGTTGCTCCATGAAACGGCAGGCCTCTTCATAGTCGGTCAGACCTTCCGAAATGATCCACTCCACCATGCTGCGCTCCTGTTTTTGCTGCCGTATCAGATAGCGCCGCGCCCCTTGAATGGGAACCCCGCGCGCACTGATGCGTTTCCGAAGGAGCCCTTGAAAGGAGCCGCCGATGCCTGATGCCGCATGGAATTTCGAAACCGCCGATGCCACCGCTTTGGGTCGCGCGGCGATCTGCGTCTTGCTGAATGCCGGTTCGGGCAGCGCCAAAGGGGCGGAAAAGCAAACCCAGGTAAGTGACGCATTCGCCCGCCACGGCGTCATGCCCGAGATTCGTCTGATCGGGAATGACGACCAACTGGAAACCGAGGTGCGCCGCGCTGCGCAAAGCGGGTTTGACGTGATCGTGGCCGGGGGTGGTGACGGCACGATTTCCTGCGTGGCGGGGCATCTTGCCGGCGGCAACGCGAAGATGGGAGTGATTCCCTTGGGCACGTTCAACTTCGTCGCGCGCGGCCTTGGCATACCCGAGGATGTGGACGCCGCAGTAGAGGCGCTTTTGTCTGGCGCTGCCCGCCCCATGACGGTCGGATTGGTTAATGGCCGTATTTTCCTGAACAATGCCAGCCTTGGCATCTATCCGCAGATATTGAAGGAGCGCGAAGGCACCTACAAACGCTGGGGCCGGTCGCGCATTGCCGCGCATTGGTCGGTGCTGGTAACCTTCCTGGCCTTTCGCGCCCCGGTTCGTATGAAAGTGATCGTGGACGGACAGACGCGCCGCCGCAAGACCCCGCTGGCCTTCATCGCCCGCAGCGCCTTTCAGCTGGAACATTTTGGGTTGGATGGGGCCGGTGATGTGCGCGACGGGCAGTTCGCACTGTTCCTTGCCCCTGACAGCACGCGTTGGCAATTGCTGGGCCGGGCCTTGCGTCTTGCGGGCAAGGGGATGAACCCGCAGCACGATTTCGAACTGATTTGCGGTGAGGAGATCATGATAGAAACCTCTCGGGCGACGCAGTTGATCGCCATGGATGGCGAACGGGTCCGGGCGCAAAGCCCGTTCCGCTTTCGCCTGCTAACCGATGATTTGCAGGTAATCGCACCTGAAGGAGCGCCGAATTGACTCGCCTCATTCACATATCCGACCTGCATTTCGGTCGCGATCGGCCCGAACTGGTGGATGGCCTAGTGCGGTTCATCAACGGGGCAGGGGCTGATGCCGTTCTGGTGTCGGGCGACCTGACGCAGCGTGCGCGCCATTCCCAATTTCGCGCCGCCCGCGCCTTTCTGGACCAGCTTGAGCCGCAGGTGCTTTGCGTGCCGGGCAACCACGACACGCCTTTGGAAAACCTGTTCGAGCGGATGATGCGCCCCTTCGCGCGCTACCGCCGCTATATCGCGCAAGACCTTGAACCAGCGTATGAATTCGGCGCGGCATCGGTCATCGGAGTGAACACGGTGGACAATCGCGCATGGCAGCGCGGCGTGTTCCGTTCGCGCAGCGTGCGCCGGGTGTGCGCCGCATTGCAGGGCGAGGAACGGATCAGCCTTGTCGTCACCCACCACCCGCTGGAACATCGCGCCGATGTGGGCAAGCGGCTGATGCGCGGCGCGGCAAAAGCATTGTGTGAATTGCATGAATGCGGTGCCGATCTGGTGCTATGCGGGCATTTGCACCGCTGGCGGGCCGAACCGCATCAGGCCGCCGCCGGTGTGTTACTGGTTCAGGCCGGAATCGGCCTGTCCAGCCGCACGCGCGGGGAACACAACGATTTGAACGTGTTGGACCTGTCAGACCAAGAGGTAACGATCACCTGCCACGTCGCCCGAATGGATGCGCCGGATTTCCACCCGGCCGAACGAAATGCCTTTCGTCGGTGCGATGGTTTCTGGGTGCCGCTGTCCGCTGAAACCAACTGAATTCCTACCACGCATTTCTTTGCAAATTCTCTCTTCACAACGACGCGGGGGGCGGATATACGCCCGACACCTACCTGATACATGATCACGTGCGGCCGTGGCGGAATGGTAGACGCGCAGCGTTGAGGTCGCTGTGGGGTAACACCCGTGAGAGTTCGAGTCTCTCCGGCCGCACCATCCGGTCCACTTTACGATCCCCTGAAAACTGAAGCGACCGCCGGGGCATGGCCCCGCCTTTCGGGTGTTCCGCTGCGGCGGGATGTCCGCATTTGCCCTTTATTCCGGTTAGGTCTTTCCAAGCCGCATCATGCGTGATGTATTTCCTGCGGAACAAAATTTCGCAGGGAGGAACTGCTGTCATGGATATGAATTTCGGGATGCGTGAGGAGAACCGCAAGCTGCTGGCGCGAGTCGCGGCCATGGTACGGGACGAGATCATGCCGCTGGCCGATGAATACCACGCCGAGATCGCAAAGGGCGACCGCTGGCAATATACCGAGCGGCAGGCGGAAATCCTCGAAGGGCTGAAGGCCAAGGCCAAGTCCGAGGGGCTGTGGAACTTTTGGCTGACCGACAGCGACAGGGGCTATGGGCTGACCACCGTGGAATACGCCTATTTCGCCGAAGAGATGGGCAAGACCCCCCTTGGTGGCGAGGTATTCAACTGCTCTGCCCCCGACACCGGCAACATGGAGGTGTTCGAAAGATACGGCACCGAAAAGATGAAGAAAGAGTGGCTGGAGCCGCTGCTGGATGGCAAGATTCGATCGGCCTATTGCATGACCGAGCCGAATGTCGCCTCGTCCGATGCCACCAATATCTCGATGTCCTGCGTGCGCGATGGCGACGAATATGTCCTGAACGGCGAGAAATGGTGGGCCTCGGGTGCGGGTGATCCGCGCTGCAAGGTCTATATCGTGATGGTGAAAACCGGCACTGATGACATGCCCAAGCACCAGCAACACAGCCAAGTGGTGGTGCCCGCCGATACCGACGGGGTCGAGATCGTGCGCCCGATGCAGGTCTACGGCGACGACGACGCGCCCCACGGCCATATGCACATCAAGTTCACCAATGTCCGGGTTCCGGCGGAAAACCTGCTGCTAGGCGAAGGCCGCGGTTTCGAAATCTCGCAAGGTCGGCTTGGGCCCGGCCGCATCCATCACTGCATGCGCGCCATCGGACAGGCCGAACATGCGTTGGAACTGCTGTGCAAACGCGCGCTCAGTCGGGAGGCCTTCGGCAAGAAGATCGCGCATCTGGGGGCAAATTACGACATCATTGCCGAATGCCGGATGGAGATCGAGCAAGCCCGCCTGCTGTGCCTGAAAGCGGCGTGGATGATGGACCAGGGCGACGCGAGGGCAGCAGCCCCCTGGATTTCCATGATCAAGACGGTGGCCCCGCGCATGGCGCTGAAAGTGATCGACGAGGCAACGCAGGTCTATGGTGCGCAAGGCATCAGCCAAGACACTGACCTGGCCAGCAAATGGACCCATGTGCGCACGCTGCGCCTGGCCGACGGGCCGGATGCGGTGCATCGCAGGCAGGTCGCCCGCACTGAGCTGCGCAAATATACGCAAGAAAAAGTCTGAGCGATTTTCGCTTGCGAGAAAGATCAAGGGGGGCGGTGCAGCCTCCCTTTTTTAATGGGCCCGAAGGGGGAGTGGAGATGCCGCCGAGCGAAGTGAGGCTACGCCCAACGCCGAATGCCCCCGTAAGGGGGCTTGAGGGGGCGGGAGCGCCACCGCCCAAGGGTTATTCCGCGGGTTGGAAGCCTTCGATCAACTGACGCAGGCCAAAGGCCGCCCCGGCAAGGATCGCGGCAAAGGTCAGGGGCGCGGAAAACGCCAGCATGGAAAAGGCCGAAATGCCCTGACCCACGGTGCAGCCCAATGCAAGCACCGCGCCGACGCCCATCAGCACTGCGCCGGTGATCTGGCGACGCAGCTCGCGCGGGTCTTCGCAAGCCTCCCACCGGAAATGCCCCTTGATCAGGGATCCGATGAAAGCTCCGAGGATCACACCGGCGACCGACCCCACCGCAAAGGAGGGCGCCCGCGCCGATGCGGTCATCGCGTATAGCAGCGATTCGCCAACCGGCGCGGAAAAGCTGTGCGATACCACCGGCAGGCCGGAAAAACCGCCGTTGGCCACCCAGGACGTGCCTGCCCAGCCCGACAGCACCCCCGCCGCAACCACGGCAGACCAGAAGATAGAAGCCGGCTGCGCCAGGAGCCCGCGTGAGGCGAGCGCGCCAATGGTGATGGCGGCGCCGATGACCATGCCCACAAGGTTGAAGGACACGCCGGTGATGCTGCCGATCAGCTGCGCGAACCCGGGGGGCAGGTCGTTCACCACGTCCTCTTGCGGAAACACGCTGACGCGCAATTGTGCCAGCGGGCCGGATAGCACCACATAGGCCGAAAGGCCCATCACCAGAACGATCACGAAGGCGCGCATATCGCCGCCACCAAGCCGCGCGATGGAGCCAAACCCGCAGTTTCCGGCCAGCGCCATGCCATAGCCGAACATCAGCCCGCCAAGGATCGCCGCGAGGGGCATCCAGCGAATCGACAGGTAATAGGATTGTGTCGTATCGACCAGGCCAGCGCCGGACAGCGCAAAGACGCCCAGAATCGACAGCCCGATGGCCAGCACCCACATGCGCATCCGCGTGTCGGAGCCGCCGTAAAGCAGATCCTCGATCGCGCCCATGGTGCAAAAGCGGCCCAACCGTGCGGCCAGGCCAAGCAGGATGCCGCCGCCAAGCCCGATCACGGCCACGAGCATTTCATCACTCATCAAGTCCAGCATATCGCGTCCTCCCCAGGCTCGCTTTCCCCCGCCGGGCGCGACCCCGACGCGAACCATCATCCGTTCAGCTGCAGAATAGCTCGTATACCAGTTCCAGTATACGCTTCGGACGATCATCGGCCAAACGATAGTAGATCGCCTTGCCTTCACGGCGCGGAATGACCAGCCCTTCAAGGCGCAGGCGCGAAAGTTGCTGGCTGACGGCGGCTTGCCGCGCCGAAAGCAATTCTTCGAGTTCGGTCACGGATTTCTCGCCTGACACGAGGTGGCACAGAATCAGCAGGCGCCCCTCGTGGCTGGCGGCCTTGAGGAAATTCGACGCAATCGTCGCGTTTTCCACGATACGGTCCATCTCTTCTTCAGAGATGGTGGTATCAAAGACCGGCAATCCCATGCCCGTATCCCTCACGACCTGATCCTTTGCAGTTTCGGAGGATTTAACGTGCATTGTCCCCTCCGGTCCAGTTTTTCGCCGCGCTCATGCGACGAAAGCCTTAGCCCGTGCCTTCGTAGCCCGTTTTCGCACGCAGCATCATTTCCAGCATGCCCCAAAAGAAATTGTCGCCGGGGTAGCCTTCGATCCGGCCCAGTTCCTGCCCGTCCTCGACCAGGATGAAGGTCGGGGTAAAGACAGCGGGGCGCTGGAAAACGATCCCCTCGGGCGGGGCATCTGCGATGTCGATTATGCGCAGGGGTGCAAATTTCCCCATCTCGGTGTTCGGGTAGGCGGGGCCGATTTCTTCTTTCCAGGCAATGCAGTATTGGCAGCCCTTGCGTTCGATCATGACCAGTTCGGCCGCCGCGGCAAAGCCGGGCAGAAGGGTCATCAGCATCAAGAGGGACAAAAAGAACCGGCGCATCATCTACTACCCGATTGACAAAATTCCTGACACACAACCTAATCTGAATATGTGAATTGATCAAGGAAACCGCTCGAATGCTGGATATATCCTTCGCCGGGGCTGCGATTGCGGGGCTTCTGAGCTTCTTTACGCCATGCATCCTGCCTATGGTGCCGTTCTACCTGAGCTACATGGCGGGGATTTCCATGTCAGAGCTGCGCGGCGACGGCCAGATTGCACCGGGGGCGCAGAAACGGCTGGTCCTTTCGGCGATCTGTTTCGCTTTGGGCGTGACCTCTATCTTTGTGATGCTGGGTATGGGGGCCACCGCGCTGGGCACGGCCTTCGCGCAGTGGAAGCAGCCTCTCAGCTATGTCGCCGCGGCGATTCTGCTGCTGTTCGGCCTGCATTTCCTTGGCGTGTTGCGAATCGGGTTCCTCTATCGTGAGGCCCGGCTGGAAAGCAAAGCCGAGCCCAGTTCGATGCTGGGGGCCTATGTCATGGGCCTGGCCTTCGGATTCGGCTGGACCCCTTGCGTCGGGCCGGCTCTGGCATCGATCCTTATGGTGGCCAGTGGTATGGGCGACATCTGGCAGGGCGGGTTGCTGTTGCTTGTTTACGGTTTATCAATGACTTCCCCCTTTATAGTGGCAGCGTTGTTTGCCCGTCCGTTCCTGTCGTGGATGCAGAGGAACCGGAAGTATCTGGGGCATGTCGAAAAGGTGATGGGGGTCATGCTGATCCTTTTTGCTATCCTGATTGCGACGAACGGGGTGAATCTGATCGCAGATTGGATGATTCGGACCTTCCCCAGCTTCGGTTCGCTGGGTTGAGCAGACAACGGGAGGAAGAGTGATGTTGAGACTGGTTTGCGCCATCGTGATGACGGTGGCACTGGCAATTCCGGCGCTGGGCGCCGAGATGGGCGATGACGGGCTGCACAAAGCGGCGTGGATGCGCGATACCTTCACGGATCTGCGTGAGGATCTGGAAGAGGCAAATGCCGAGGGCAAGCGACTTGCGATCATCGTGGAGCAGCGCGGCTGCATCTATTGCAAGAAGATGCACGAGGAAATCTTTCCCGACACCGCGATCGATCGATACATCAAGGACAACTATTTCTTCATCCAGATCAATATGTTCGGGGATGTCGAAGTGACGGATTTCGACGGCGAATCCCTGCCTGAAAAGGACATGGTGCGCAAATGGGGACTGATGTTCACCCCCACGATGATGTTCTTCCCCGAAAGCGTGGGCGCAGGCGTTGCGGCGAATAAGGCGGCGGTCGTGCAGATGCCCGGCGCTTTTGGCAAGGGCACGACGCTGGCCTTGCTCGAATGGGTGAATGGGAAGGGCTATGAAGAGGATGAGCCTTTCCAGAAATATCTCGCGAGGAGGCTCGGTCAGCAATGATCTTTCGTATAGGTCGCTCTCAACTAACGCATCGGTAAATTCATTTTCGTGAATTTGTAGTTGCGAAAGGCGGGTGCGGTGGACTACGGTATGCTGAGCTATCTTAGCCAAACAACTGGTAGCCAAGGGAGGAAACATGAGGCTTTCAACTTTGACAGTGGCGGCGACGCTGGTGGCCGGGGCGGCGTTTGCCAACCCCGTATCGCCCGGCGATGTCGTTTTCACTGAGGACGGCGCGGTCGAAGCATCGCTGAGCGGTGCTGCGGGCAATCCCGAAGAGGGAGCCAAGATCATGGGCTCCAAACAGCTCGGCAACTGCGTGGCGTGCCACCAGATATCTGCACTGGCCGACGTGCCGTTTCAGGGCGATGTGGGGCCGATGCTTGATGGCGTCGCCGATCGTTGGAACCAGGCCGAACTGCGCGGTATTTTGAGCAACGCCAAGATGACTTATGAGGGCACCGTGATGCCGGCCTATTACAAGGTCGATGGCTTCACGCGCCCCGGCAATGCTTATACCGGCAAGGCTGCCGAGGGTCCGCTGGACCCGCTGCTGTCCGCGCGACAAATCGAAGATGTGGTCGCGTTCCTGATGACTTTGAAAGACGAGTGATCAGGTAAGTGACGGGAAAAAGGAGACAAAATATGGAATTCTCGAGACGTGATACGCTCGCGCTTGGGTTGGGGGCAGCGGCACTGACCGTTCTGCCTATCCGCGCCCTTGCCGCAGCAGACGACGCCATCGCCGCCTTCACCGGTGGTGCGGACGTCGCCGAAGGCGGGGTCACCCTGACCGCGCCGGAAATCGCTGAAAACGGCAACACTGTTCCGATCTCGGTCGAAGCAGAAGGCGCGGCCGAAATCATGGTTCTGGCCATGGGTAACCCCACTCCGGGCGTGGCGACTTTCAAGTTCGGCGAACTGGCCGGTGCGCATTCCGCATCGACCCGTATCCGCTTGGCCGGCACCCAAGACGTGGTGGCGATCGCTAAAATGGCCGACGGCAGCTTTGCCAAGGCATCCTCGACCGTGAAGGTCACCATCGGCGGCTGCGGCGGCTAATCAGAGGAGACGAAAACATGGCAGAAGGTGTAAAACCCCGCGTCAAGGCCCCCAAGAAGGCATCCGCCGGCGAGGCCGTAACGATCAAGACCCTGATCAGCCACCAGATGGAATCGGGTCAGCGCAAGAACAAGGATGGCTCGATCATTCCGCGTTCGATCATCAATCGCTTCACTTGCGAGTTCAACGGCAAGTCCGTGATCGAAGTGGTCATGGAGGCCGCGATCTCGACCAACCCGTATTTCGAATTCGAAGCGGTCATCCCCGAAGCGGGCGACATGGTGTTCACTTGGTACGACGACGATGGTTCGGTCTATACCGAAACCAAGTCGGTCGC
Source organism: Rhodobacteraceae bacterium UBA3069 (assembly GCA_002366795.1). Classification (GTDB taxonomy): domain Bacteria; phylum Pseudomonadota; class Alphaproteobacteria; order Rhodobacterales; family Rhodobacteraceae; genus UBA3069. The sequence continues at coordinate 39,322 of DFBX01000056.1, forward strand.
GATCAGCTGACATCTGACAACAGCACCCTGTCCCCGATCATGGGGGCAGGGACGCCAAAGGGAGGAAGCACATGAAATTCAAAGCAAGAACGGCTTTTGCCGCACTGCTTCTGTCGGTTCCGGCCGTTGCATTCGCCGATGCGGATGACGACAAGCTGGTGATCAACGGCGATCTCGAGATCGTGACAAAGGCACCGGCTCCGGCGCATTTGTCCGATAGTTTGGACGAGATCATGTCAGGCTGGCATTTCCGGTCTGACGAGACTCAGGCGCTGGAAATGGACGACTTTGACAACCCCGGCATGATCTTCGTAGATCAGGCGATCGAGGCTTGGAACACGGTCGAGGGTGCTGCGGGCAAGTCCTGCGCATCCTGCCACGAAGGCCCGGAAAACATGGCTGGCGTGCGCGCCGTCTATCCCAAGTGGAACGAAACCGCTGGTGAAGTTCGCACCTTGGAAATGCAGGTCAACGATTGCCGTACTTCGCGCATGGAAGCCGACGCTTGGAAATACACTGGCGGTGACATGGCCTCGATGGTTGCTCTGGTGACTTTGCAGTCGCGCGGCATGCCCGTGAACGTTGCCATTGACGGTCCCGCGCAAGCCACTTGGGAGCAAGGCAAGGAGCTGTATTACACGCGCACTGGTCAGTTGGATCTGTCCTGCGCGTCCTGCCACGAGCAGAACTACGGCAACATGATCCGCGCCGACCATCTGAGCCAGGGCCAGATCAACGGTTTCCCGGCATATCGTCTGAAAAATTCCAAGCTGAATTCGGTCCATGCCCGTTTCAAAGGTTGTGTGCGCGACACCCGCGCCGAGACTTTTAAGCCGGGTGGACCCGAGTTCACCGCGCTTGAGCTTTATGTTGCAAGCCGCGGCAACGGCCTGTCGGTCGAAGGGCCTTCGGTCCGTAACTAAGAAACATTCCGGGGCGAGCCTCTCGCCCCGGAACTACTGCCTGCAAGATATTGTAAACCTTGGCCATTCGGGGCCGGGCCTTTGTTCGTTCGAGCAAGGGATTTGGAACACTCTAACCTATTCGGAGCTTTGAGACATGATCTCTCGTCGCGATTTCCTCCAGGTCTCCATGGCCGCTTCTGCCCTGACGGGTGCTTCTGGTTTCGGCAACTGGGCGCGCTTGGCCGCCCAGCAGAAACTCACCCAGGATGACTTGCTGCAATTCGATACGTTCGGGAATGTCTCGTTGATCCATATCACCGACATTCACGCACAGTTGAAACCGATCTATTTCCGCGAGCCCGAGATCAATATTGGCGTGGGCGACGCGAAAGGGCAGGTGCCGCACGTGACCGGTGCCGATTTCCGCAAGATGTACGGCATCAATGACGGTTCGCCCTCGGCCTATGCGCTGACCTACAACGACTTCACCGCGTTGGCGAAGGAATATGGAAAGGTCGGCGGTCTTGACCGCGTGGCCACAGTGATCAACTCGATCCGCGCCGAACGCCCGGATGCCTTGCTGCTGGATGGCGGCGACACTTGGCACGGCTCTTACACCTGCTATCACACCGAAGGCCAGGACATGGTCAACGTGATGAACGCGCTGAAACCCGATGCGATGACTTTCCACTGGGAGTTCACCTTGGGGTCTGCCCGCGTGGACGAGCTGGTCGCGGGGCTGCCCTTTGCGGCGCTGGGTCAGAACATTTTTGACGCGGAATGGGACGAACCTTCTGAGAACTTCAAATCCTACGAGATGTTCGAGCGTGGCGGCGTCAAGATTGCTGTTCTGGGCCAGGCCTTCCCCTACATGCCCATCGCCAACCCGCGCTGGATGTTCCCGGAGTATTCCTTCGGTATTCGCGAAGAACATATGCAGGAGATGGTGAACGAGGCGAAAGCCGAGGGTGCAGAGTTGATCGTTCTGCTGTCGCACAACGGTTTCGACGTGGACAAGAAGATGGCCGGCAACGTGGAAGGTATTGACGTGATCCTGTCCGGCCATACCCATGACGCGCTTCCCGAACCTGTGCTGGTCGGCGAGACGATCATCATCGCGTCGGGGTCGAACGGTAAATTCGTGTCCCGTGTTGATCTGGATGTACGTGATGGCCGCATGATGGGCTTCCGTCACAAGCTGATCCCGATCTTCTCTGATGTGATCCAACCCGATGCCGAGGTCGCCAAGGTGATTGATGCGCAGCGTGCTCCGCATGAAGAAGCCATGAACGAGGTGATCGGCCAGACCGAAGACCTGCTGTATCGCCGCGGTAATTTCAACGGATCGTGGGATGACCTGATCTGCGACGCCCTGATTTCCGAGCGCGAGGCGGACATCGCCATGTCACCGGGCGTGCGGTGGGGCCCGTCGATCCTGCCGGGTCAGAACATCACCCGTGAAGATATCTGGAACGTCACCTCGATGTCTTATGGCGAGGCGTATCGCTCTGAAATGACGGGTGAATTCATCCATGTCATCCTGGAAGACGTGGCCGATAATCTTTTCAACACCGATCCCTATTACCAACAGGGGGGTGACATGGTTCGCATCGGTGGCATGGGCTACAAAATCGACATCAACAAAAAGCAAGGCGAGCGCATCAGCGATCTGACCTTGCTGAAAACCGGTGAGGCGATCGATCCAGCCAAGAATTATGTTGTTGCCGGTTGGGCCAGCGTCAACGAAGGCACGGAAGGTCCGCAGATTTGGGACGTGGTGGAAAACCACATCCGCAAACAGGGGACCGTTTCGGTCGCCCCTAACAATAGTGTAACGGTCGTGGGCGCATAAGCGCCCGCGACTATTTGGCAATTTCGAACCCAGTCGAGTTCTTTTACAAATTCACGTAATTGAATTTGATGTTCTGAGAGGAGGCAAAGACAGATGACAGTCAGCTTCAAAGGCAAATCCTCGCGCCGGGCGTTCCTGAAAGGGACACTGGCTGCAGGTGGCACTTTGGCAGGAGCGACCTTGGCCAAGGCTGAAGGCGCAGACCCGCTGATCACCGAAAAACAGCCTTGGGCGCAAGGGCTTGGCGACGGGGTGGATGCAACGCCCTATGGTCTGCCAATCAAATACGAAGACGACGTGATCCGTCGCAACGTGGAATGGCTGACCGCCGACACGATCAGTTCGATCAACTTCTCGCCGATCCACGCACTGGACGGCACGATCACCCCGCAGGGCTGCGCTTTCGAGCGTCACCACTCGGGTGCGATCGAATTGAAGAAAGAAGATTACCGCCTGATGATCAACGGCTTGGTTGATCAACCGCTGGTCTTCACCTACGAAGATCTGGAGCGTTTCCCACGTGTGAACCACACCTTCTTCCTGGAATGCGCGGCCAACACCGGCATGGAATGGGCGGGCGCACAGCTGAACGGCGCGCAGTTCACCCACGGTATGATCCACAACATGGAATATACCGGCGTGACCCTGCGCACCCTGCTGGAAGAGGCAGGACTGGATGCCGCAGGCGATCTGAAAGACAAGTGGGTGTATGTCGAAGGCGCAGATGCGTCCTCGAACGGGCGTTCGATCCCGATGGATAAGGCGCTTGATGACTGCATGATCGCCTTCAAGGCTAACGGCGAAGCCCTGCGCATGGAGCATGGCTATCCCGTGCGCCTGGTCGTTCCCGGTTGGGAAGGCAATATGTGGGTCAAGTGGATCCGCCGTATCGAGGTCACGGATCAGGCGGTGCAAAGCCGCGAGGAAACCTCGAAATACACCGACACTCTGGAAAACGGCACCAGCCGGAAGTGGACTTGGGTGATGGACGCGAAATCGGTCGTGACCAGCCCCAGCCCGCAGGCACCGATCAAGCATGGCAAGGGTCCGCTGGTCATCACCGGCCTTGCTTGGTCCGGCCGTGGCGCGATCACACGCGTGGATGTCTCCAAGGACGGTGGCAAAACTTGGGAAACCGCGCGTCTGGCCAACCCGGGCCAGCCGATGGCACTGACCCGCTTCTATCTGGACACGACTTGGGATGGCGAGGAAATGTTCCTGCAAAGCCGCGCCATGGACGAGACAGGTTACGTGCAGCCGACCAAGACGCAGCTGCGCGAGGTACGCGGCGAAAACTCGGTCTATCATAACAACTGCATCCAGACCTGGTGGGTCAATGCGAATGGGGAGGCAGAGAATGTCGAAGTATCGTAATCTCATAATCGGGACCGCAATGACGGCCATCTCGGCCGCTCCTGCTTTTGCTGAAAGATTCGGGCTTGGCCGCGCCGCCCTGCCCGAGGAAGTCGCTGCTTGGAACGTGGATGTCAGCCCCGATGGCACCGGCCTTCCCGAAGGTTCCGGTTCGGTCGAGGATGGCGAGATGCTGTTTTCGGAAAGCTGCGCGGTCTGCCACGGTGAATTTGCCGAAGGCGTGGACAACTGGCCGAAACTGGCGGGTGGCCAAGGTACGCTGGACCGCAAGGATCCGCTGAAAACGGTCGGTTCCTATTGGCCCTACCTGTCCACCGCCTGGGACTACGTTCACCGCTCGATGCCGTTCGGCAATGCCCAGAGCCTGAGCGCAGACGAGACCTATGCTATCGTGGCCTACATCCTGTATTCCAACGATCTGGTGGATGACGATTTCGTGTTATCCAAGGAAAACTTCCTTGAGGTCGAGATGCCGAATGCCGATGGCTTCATCATTGATGACCGTGAAGAGGCGGAAAAATCGTTTTGGGGCGAGCCCTGCATGACCGATTGTAAATCTGAGGTGAAAATCACCATGCGCGCGGCCGTTCTAGACGTGACGCCAGATGAAGAAGGTGCCGAAGAGGCGTCGATGGACGAGGGCACGACCGAAACCCCCGCCGCCGAAGAGGCCAAGGCCGAACCCGCCGCTGCACCGGCCGAGGAAGCCGTTGCCGCCTTGGACGCCGACCTTGTCGCTACAGGCGAAAAGGTTTTCAAAAAGTGCAAGGCTTGCCACCAGGTTGGCGATGGTGCCAAGAACAAGACCGGCCCGATCTTGAACGGCATTTACAACAGCGCTGTGGCCTCGGTTGACGGGTTCAAATATTCCAAGACTTTCAAGAGTATGGCCGAAGAAGGCATGGTCTGGGACGATGCCAATCTGGCCGGCTTCCTTGCCAAGCCGCGGAAGTTCGCCAAGGGCACGAAGATGTCCTTCGCTGGCCTGAAGAAGGACAAGGATATTGCCGCGATCACCGAGTACCTGAAATCGGTTTCGCAATAATTCTTAAAGGGGCTGCTTCGGCAGCCCCTTTTTTCTTAGCCCACGCCAAAGATCGGGTTAGACTAAACGCAGATTCCGGGAGGAAATCATGCGCAATAATATCCCGCTAAGGGAGGCAAACACCTTAGGTGGTGTATATCGCGGCCCGTCCAGGCAAGACGGCGGCGGATCAATTTTGAAAATGTTTGCACGACGGCCGCTTGCGGCCGTTTTTTTGTTTCTGGGCGGGATCGCCCATGCTGAGGAAATCGGTGATGCAGAGCGCGGCGAAAAGATCTTTCGCGAATGTGCTGGTTGTCACGAGGTCGGACAGGGCGCGAAGAACCGCATCGGACCGCAACTGAACGGGATTTTTGGTCGTAAGGCTGCGAGCGTCGGTGATGATTTCTTTTATTCCAAGGGATTGCAGCGGGCGGCAAATGACGGGCTGCTATGGGATCTGGAACATCTTGATGCCTATCTTGAAAACCCAAAGGCCTTGGTCAGCGGCACGCGGATGAGTTTTCGCGGGTTGAAGGATCCGCAGGATCGCCATGATGTTCTGGCCTATCTGCGCCGGTTCTCTGACAACCCGGCCAACATCCCCGAAGCGGAGCCGACCCAGCTTCCGGCCGAGGTGGAATTGCCGCCTGAAATCCTCGCTATCGTCGGGGATCCTGAATATGGCGAATACCTTGCCAGTGAATGTCAGACTTGCCACCAGCGGGACGGTTCGGACCAGGGTATCCCTGCAATCACACGCTGGCCGGTCGAAGATTTCGAAATCGCGATGCATGCTTACAAGAAAAAAATCCGCCCGCACCCAGTCATGCAGATGATGGCAGGGCGCTTGACGGATGAAGAGATCGCGACCTTGGCTGCGTATTTCAAGGACCTCGAATAAGGGGCCGTTAACTAGGGAGGAACTATTTATGACTTTGAACAGACGCGCCTTTATCGGAACGGGGGCCGCTGCGGCTGCCGTGTTGGCAGCGCCAACGGTGCAGGGGGCCAGCCATGGCAAACCCCGCGTGATCGTGGTTGGCGGCGGTGCGGGCGGGGCCACGGCCGCGCGCTATCTTGCCAAGGACAGCAAGGGCGAGATCGACGTGACGCTGATTGAACCCACGCGCCACTATTACACCTGCTTTTTCTCGAACCTATATATTGGGGGCATCCGTGACATTGCGTCGATCGGGCACAGCTATGGCACCTTGGCCAGCGAATACGGAATCAACGTCGTGCATGACTGGGCCGTGGGCATCGACCGCGACGCTCGGACCGTTACCTTGGCGGGGGGCGCGGTTCTGCCTTATGATCGGTTGATCCTTAGCCCCGGCATCGATTTCGTGGACGGTGCCGTGCCGGGATGGGACGTGACCAGCCAGAACAAGATGCCCCATGCCTACAAGGCCGGCAGCCAGTCAGAGCTGTTGAAAGCGCAGATCGAGGCGATGCCTGAGGGTGGCACCTATGCGATGGTCGCGCCGCCCAACCCCTATCGCTGTCCCCCCGGCCCGTATGAGCGGGTCAGCATGGTTGCGCATCTGCTGAAACAGATCAATCCGACCGCTAAGATCCTGATCGCTGACCCCAAGCCGAAATTCTCGAAAATGGCTTTGTTTCAAGAGGGTTGGGGCAATCACTATGCCGGGATGATCGAGTGGATCGGCCCAGATTTCGGCGGTAACAACGTCGAGGTGAACGCGGATGAGATGGCGTTGAGCATCGATGGTGAGGTGACAAAGGTCGATGTATGTAACGTGATCCCGGCCATGAAAGCGGGCCGGATTTGCGAGGTCGCGGGCATCACCGAGGGCAACTGGGCGCCGGTATCCGGGCACACGATGCAAAGCCGCGTGGACGAGAATATCCACGTTCTGGGCGATGCCACCAGCCAGGGCGACATGCCGAAATCGGGATTCTCCGCCAACAGTCAGGCCAAGGTCGCGGCGATGGCGGTGCGCAGTGTGCTGACCGATTCCAAGGTCTTCCCGGCGAAATTCTCGAACACCTGCTGGAGCTTGATCGACACGGATGATGGCGTGAAAGTCGGGGCCTCCTATCAGGCGACGGACGAGAAAATCGCCAAGGTGGACGGGTTCATCAGCCAGACCGGAGAAGACGCGGCGCTGCGCAAGGCGACCTATGAAGAATCCGTAGGTTGGTACGAAGGCATCACCACCGATATGTTCGGCTGAATTCTCGGCCGTTAACTATTTGTTGACGAAGTCTTGATGAAAACGGAAAGGCCCCGCGCATGTGGGGCCTTTTTCATGGCAGGCGTGCGTTTTTCGCGAGACGCGCGCCTGGTTTGGGGGGAAAACAACCGCCGCCCCTTGCGGGTAGGTGGGCGCGACACTAAGACTCCATTAGGACATCGCGACTATTGATGTGAAGACAGCAGCAGGCAGGCGGACAAATGAAAGACCCACTCGACGTATATATGAACACCCTTGTTCCCATGGTGGTCGAACAGACCAGCCGTGGCGAGCGGGCCTATGACATTTTCTCTCGCCTTTTGAAGGAGCGGATCATCTTCCTCAACGGGCCGGTCCATGATGGCATGTCCAGCCTGATCGTTGCGCAGCTTCTGCACCTTGAGGCCGAGAATCCCAGCAAGGAAATCTCGATGTATATCAACAGCCCCGGCGGCGTTGTGACCTCGGGCCTGTCGATTTACGATACGATGCAATACATCAAGCCGAAGGTCAGCACGCTGGTGATCGGGCAGGCCGCGTCGATGGGGTCGCTTCTGCTGACCGCAGGCGAGGCGGGGATGCGCTTCTCGCTGCCTAACAGCCGCGTCATGGTTCACCAGCCTTCGGGCGGGTATCAGGGGCAGGCGACAGATATCATGATCCACGCGCAGGAAACCCAGAAACTGAAGACCCGTTTGAACGAAATCTACGTCAGGCACACCGGCCAGACCCTGAAAAAGGTCGAGGCTGCGCTGGAGCGTGATAACTTCATGTCGCCAGAAGAAGCCAAGGAATGGGGTCTGATCGACGAGATCGTTGCAAGCCGCGCCAAGGGCGAAGAGGGCGATAGCTAAACACAGGCTCCGCTCTTTATGAGTGGGGCAATTTTCACATTGTGGAGGTGCAAGCCCTGTCTTAGACTTGTCACATATGGTCAGGATGGCCGGCATGACGCGAGACGAGGCCTGAAAGGGACGAGATGGCGAATAATTCCAGCAGCGACAGCAAGAACACGCTCTATTGCAGCTTTTGCGGCAAGAGCCAGCATGAGGTGCGCAAGCTGATCGCTGGACCGACCGTATTCATCTGTGATGAATGTGTCGAACTTTGCATGGATATCATCCGTGAAGAGACGAAATCGGCCGGGTTGAAATCCTCTGACGGGGTGCCGACGCCGCTCGATATTTGCAATGTACTGGACGATTACGTGATCGGTCAGGCCAAGGCCAAGCGCGTATTGTCGGTGGCGGTTCACAACCATTACAAGCGTTTGAACCATGCGCAGAAATCTGGCGATATCGAACTGTCCAAGTCGAACATCCTGCTGATCGGTCCGACCGGCTGTGGTAAAACCCTGCTGGCGCAGACGTTGGCTCGGATTCTGGATGTGCCTTTCACCATGGCCGACGCCACCACGCTGACCGAAGCCGGTTATGTGGGCGAGGATGTGGAAAACATCATCCTCAAGCTTTTGCAGGCCAGCGAATACAACGTGGAACGCGCACAGCGCGGCATCGTCTATATCGACGAGGTTGATAAGATTACGCGCAAATCCGAGAACCCCTCGATCACCCGCGACGTGTCGGGCGAGGGCGTGCAGCAGGCGTTGCTGAAACTGATGGAAGGCACTGTCGCCAGCGTTCCGCCGCAAGGTGGCCGCAAGCATCCGCAGCAGGAATTCCTGCAAGTGGACACGACGAACATCCTGTTCATCTGTGGTGGTGCCTTTGCCGGTCTCGACCGGATCATTGCGCAGCGCGGCAAAGGGTCTGCCATGGGCTTTGGTGCCGATGTGAAAGACCCAGATGCACGCCGCGTCGGCGAACTGTTCCAGGAACTGGAGCCGGAAGACCTGTTGAAATTTGGTCTTATCCCGGAATTCGTTGGCCGTCTGCCGGTGATCGCCACGCTGGAAGATCTGGACGAGGACGCGCTTGTCACGATCCTGACCGAGCCAAAGAACGCATTGGTCAAGCAATACCAGCGCCTGTTCGAACTGGAAGATGTGCAACTGACCTTCACCGATGACGCGCTTTTGAGCATTGCCCGCCGCGCGATCGAACGGAAGACCGGTGCGCGCGGCTTGCGCTCGATCCTTGAAGATATCCTGCTGGATACGATGTTCGAACTGCCCGGCAAGGACGAGATTGTCGAAGTGGTCGTGAATGAAGAGGCCGCGACCTCCTCTGCCGCGCCGTTGATGATTTACGCGGACGCCAAGGAAAAGGGCGCGACCGCGGGCTGATCTTGGCAACGCTGAAATGACAGACGGGCGCACCCACATGGGTGCGTCCGTTTTCGTTGCAATACCGGATATTGCCCAATCCTTGCGGGAACCGTTTCAATCGCTTGTTTTCTGGACGCGGGAAAGCCCCGCCGCCACTGGACCTCGGCCAAGAATTGGTCCATATCCAAAGCAGAGTTATTGCGGAGGTTTCCATGGGCATTCTCAACACGGTTCTGCGCGCGTTCACTTGGTGGAACGGCCAAACGCTGAACACGCAGCTTTACACCTGGCGCAAGGGCCAGAAGGTGGGCGAAGATGCCGAGGGCAACCGCTATTACCAATCCAAAGATGGCAAGCGTCGCTGGGTGATCTACAATGGCGAGGTCGAGGCAAGCCGCGTCAGCGCTGATTGGCACGGCTGGCTGCACCACACCTACCAAGCCACGCCGAAAGACGCGCCTCTGCCTCACAAGGCATGGGAAAAACCGCATCAGGAAAACCTGACGGGCACCCCGCTGGCCTATGCGCCGGCAGGCTCGTTGCGCCGCGCGGACCCGGCGGAACGCAGCGACTACGAGGCGTGGTCGCCGGAATAAGGCACGATATAAATGTCTGAAAACAAAAGCGAAGTGATCGTTGGCGGTCTGGTTATGGCCGTCGCAGTCGGGTTTGTCGTGTATGCCAGCCAGGCCGCAGGACTGTCGGGGGGCGGTTCGGGCGGTTATCCGCTGACCGCATCCTTCCGGTCACTTGAAGGCGTGTCCGTGGGCAGCGATGTGCGCCTGGCCGGTGTCAAGATCGGCACCATCACCGACATCGACCTAAACCCCCAGACGTTTCGCGCAGACACCCAGATCAGCGTCAAGGAAGGGATCGCCATCCCCGATGACAGCGCAATCATCATCTCGTCCGAGGGGCTGCTTGGCGGCAATTTCGTCGAGATCATGCCCGGCGGATCACCCTTCAACCTCGAATCCGGGGCCGAGATCGAAGATACGCAAGGATCTGTAAGCCTGATTTCCTTGCTTCTGAAATTCGTCTCCGGCGATTCTGCAGGATCGGGCGCGGAATGATCCGGGCGCTTGCCGTTCTGGCTTTTGTGGGGTTGGCCCTGCCTGCCACGGCGCAAGAACTGACCAGCAAGGGCAGCGGTGCGATTCTGCGCGGTTTGGACAAGGTCAACGCGATCACCACGGATATGGACATGCAAAATGGCGGCTCGGCGATACTGGGGCGGTTGCAGGTGGAGCTGGGCGAATGCCGCTACCCCGAGGGGGACCCGTCGGGCGATGCTTTTGCCTTTGTCACGATCCGCGACAGTGAACAGGTAGAGCCGCTGTTCAGCGGTTGGATGGTCGCCTCGGCCCCCGCGCTGAACGCTTTGGATCATCCGCGCTATGATATCTGGGTTTTGCGCTGCAAGACCTCTTGACCGGTCATTGCAAACGGCATCGCTTCGATATCGGCATTCTTTGAAAGTGCTTCGGCCAAGAGGGAATGGTATTCCGCGCGGCTGATCTCGACCGCGCCGAGCGAGGCGAGATGCTCCGTTATGAATTGCGTGTCGAACAGGGTGAAGCCGCAGCGCGACAAGTGGTCAGTCAGGTGGGCAAGGGCCAGTTTCGATGCGTCGGTTCTACGCGAAAACATGCTTTCACCGAAAAACGCCGCACCCAAAGTGACGCCATATACCCCGCCGACCAATAGGCCATCCATGAAAACTTCTAATGAATGGGCGTGGCCTGCCTCGTGTAATTCCATGTAAAGACGATAGATTTCACTGTTAATCCATGTTTCGGCGCGATCGGCGCAGCCGTCCAGCACCTCGGCGAATCGTGTGTTCAGTGCGACCTGGTAATGCCCCGCGCGCATCCGGCGCGCCAAGCTGCGCGAGATGTGAAACCCGTCCAGTGGCAGCACACCGCGGCGGCGCGGATCGACCCAGAACACCTCGGGGTCGTCGCGGTGTTCGGACATGGGGAAAACCCCCGATGCATAGCCGTGCAGCAGCAGGTCAGGCGTCAACTGTAGTTTGCGGTTTTGCATCGGTGGCATCTTACCTTTTGAATGGGTCGGACTTAACGGGCTGTTTGCATTTGCCATGCTACCCCGGCTTTGCAAATTGCGCGAGGGCAGGTGAATGAGTGGCTTCGGAGATTTTGAATCACAACGGACCATGATGGTGAACCGGATACACGCGCGCCACGCGATGTTGGTAGACGAATACCGCCATGTGGTCGCCGACAGTTCGGTATTGCATCTGGGGGCCGAGGACGGGCGCTGGTGCTACACGTTCGCATCGGCCGGCGCATTGCAGGTGGTCGGGGTCGAGGCAAGCGCCGAACTTGTGCGCCGGTTCGAAAGATACCCCGATGTTGGCCTGCGCGAGCGGATCGAATTGCGCTGCGCCGGATACTTGGAGGAGGTGGAGGCCGAGGTTGCCGCCAATCGCCGTTACGACGTGGTTGCCCTTTTCGACGTGCTGGAGGAGGTGGCTGACCCGGCCCGCCTGATCGCCGCCGTGGCGCGGCTGAAACCGCGCCTTGTGATTATCGACGGGGAGTTCGTCATCACGGAAGAGCCCGTTATCCGGCGGGTCTCGACTGCCAATTATTCCGGCCTTCGCAATCTGCCCAGCCCCTCGGCCCTGGAAGCAATGGGTGATGCCGCAAGGATGGAAGTAGACTGGCTTGATTGGACCCGCATCCCCGAAGACGGGCGCATCGGCCTGTCCGATTATTACCGAACCGAAGGGCGCAAACGCGCCAGCGCTATCATGATGCCGCTTGCCCTGAACAGCTGAAACGAAAACGGGCCCCAAAGGGCCCGCCATGATCCGTCTATATAAAGAATCAGCCGAATTTCGTTTCCAGCCAGTGTTCCAGCCAGTGGATATTGTAATTGCCGCTGTGAATGTCTTCCTCTTGCAGCAGTGCGTGGAACAGCGGAATCGTGGTGTCGATGCCGTCCACGATCAGCTCGCCTAGGGCGCGGTTCAGGCGTGACAGTGCCTCGGCCCGGTCGCGGCCATGCACGATCAGTTTGCCGATCAGGCTGTCGTAATAGGGTGGGATCGAATAGCCGTCATACAGCGCCGAATCCATCCGCACGCCAAGCCCGCCGGGGGCATGAAAAGCGGTGATCTTGCCGGGGCAGGGCGAGAAGTTCGGCAGTTTCTCGGCGTTGATCCGCACCTCGATGGCGTGGCCGTTGATTTCCAGCTCGTCCTGCCCGAAAGACAGCGGCAGCCCCTCGGCCACGCGAATCTGTTCGCGGACAAGGTCCACGCCAAAGATCGCCTCGGTCACAGGGTGTTCCACCTGCAAACGGGTGTTCATCTCGATGAAATAGAATTCACCGTTTTCATATAGGAACTCGATCGTGCCAGCGCTGGCGTAGTTGATCTTTGCCACGGCATCGGCACAGGTCTTGCCGATGGCGGCGCGTTCTTCGGGGGTGATACAGGGGCCGGGGGCCTCTTCGAAAACTTTCTGGTGGCGACGTTGCAGAGAGCAGTCGCGCTCGCCCAGATGCACGGCCTTGCCCTTGCCGTCGCCGAACACCTGGATCTCGATGTGGCGCGGCGTGGTCAGGTATTTCTCGATATAGACCTCGTCATTGCCAAAGGCTGCCTTCGATTCCGAGCGGGCGGTTTGAAAGGCACTGGCCATGTCGGCAGCGGTTTGCGCCACTTTCATGCCACGCCCGCCACCACCGGCGGTGGCCTTGACGATCACGGGATAGCCGATTTCGGCCCCGAGTTTCTGTGCGGTTTCAAGGTCCGGCACACCGCCGCCCGATCCGGGTACGCAGGGCACGCCAAGCGCCTTCATCGTGTCAATGGCGGTGATTTTGTCGCCCATGACGCGGATGTGTTCGGCAGTCGGGCCAATGAAGGTCAGCCCGTGATCTTCGACGATCTGCACAAAATTCGCGTTCTCGGACAGGAAACCATAGCCGGGGTGGATGGCCTGTGCGCCAGTCACTTCGCATGCCGCGATAATCGCCGGGATCGACAGGTAGCTGTCGGCCCCCGCGTTCGGCCCGATGCAGACGGATTCGTCAGCCATGCGCACATGCATTGCATCTGCATCGGCAGTGGAATGCACGGCAACGGTCTGGATGCCCATTTCGCGGGCGGCGCGGATCACGCGCAGGGCGATCTCGCCCCGGTTGGCAATCAGTATCTTGTCGAACATATCCGTCCCTTACTCGATGATGACGAGGGGCGCGCCGTACTCGACCGCTGCGCCGTCTTCGACGAGGATGCGTTTCACCGTCCCAGCCTTTGGCGCGGGGATGTGGTTCATGGTTTTCATCGCCTCGATGATCAGGATGGTGTCACCCTCTTTGACCTGTGCGCCTACGGTCACAAAGGGCGGCGCGCCGGGTTCGGGCTGCATGTAGACCGTGCCGACCATGGGCGATGTCACCGCGCCGGGATGGTCAGCGGGATCGGCGCTTTCGGCGGCGGGGGCGGGCGCTGCGGCGGGTGCCGCGGCTGCGGGGGCCGCTGCGGGCGCGGCGTATTGCACCGGCGCGGGGGCCTGCATGGCGCGGCTGACGCGCACGTTCAGGCTGTCGGCCTCGCCGTATTCGCGCATCACTTCCAGCTCGGTCAGCTCGTTTTCCCGAAGGAGCTTTGCCAGGGCCTCGATGAAGGCCACATCCGCATCATGGTTCTTTTTCGTCATGTTATCCTCGACCGGTTCTGCCAGGGGCGCGTGGGTGAACCCCGATCACGCCTGCAAATCTGCACCGCTTTTAGCCTATCAAGGCCCCACGCGAAAGCAGCGTTTTCCATGTGCAAGAAAGCGGCTATCGACATGGAAATCGAGGGGAAAAGCCGCCCGGTCGCGGCAAAACCTGCGGCGCTACAGCGGCATGCCCGACAGTTTCGCCACCAGTTCGGCCAATTTGCGAGCCTGGAACTTTTCCAGAAGCCGCGCGCGATATGCCTCGACCGTGCGAAAGGACAGCGACAGCTCCTTGCCGATTTCCTTCGAGGTCAAGCCACGACAGGTCAGGATCGCGACCTGCCGTTCGCGCGTGGTCAGGCTGACGATGGGGCGATCCTCGGACAGGTCGGCAAACGACCAGATGCCACGGCGAAACGGGGCTTCGGGGGTGACCGATTGCCCGCGCACACGGCACCAGAACAGCTCGCTACTGGCGCGGCGCATCACGCGCTCGTCCGAATAGCGGCCGGTTTTGCGCATCTGCGCAAGGCTGCGCTGCCCGATGCGTTCGTAATCTTCGGGTGAGGGGTAGAAATTGGCCAGCGGCGTGCAGGCGTAATCGGCCATCTGCCCGCCGAACATCGCCGCGAACTGCCGGTTACAGCCGTGAATCACCCGGTTTTCTAGGATGCATAGCCCGATGGGCGCGTGTTCAAAGGCGATGTCGCTTAGCTCCATCCCAGTGTCATGCAACGAAATCGCATGGGGCGGAAGGGGGCGGTGCCGTATTTCTACTCATTGCACATGGCGCGGGCGGGTGGTTTTGTACCCCGCGGGAGGAGACAACGATGAACCTGGCACATTGGCTGCACCGCGCGGCCGAGGCCGGACCGACACGTCCGGCATTGTTCAACGGCACCGAACAGGTCGCCGATTATGGCGCATTCGCCGCGCAGGCGGCGGCGGTTGGCGGCTGGCTGCGCGCCCAAGGCATCGGGCCGGGGGATCGGGTTGGCCTGTTCCTCAAGAGCCGGCCCGAATATCTGGTGGCCCTGTTCGGCTGTTGGGTGGCGGGCGCGGCGGCCGTTCCGATCAATGCCAAGCTGCACGGGCGCGAGGCGGCATGGATTCTTTCGGATGCGGGCGCGCGGATATGCTTTACCTCGCCCGGCCCGCATGAGGGCCTGGCCGGGACCGACACGGCGGTATCCCTGATAAGTGTGGAAAGCGCCGATTTCGCCGCCGCCTTGAATGCGGGGCCAGCCATGATTGCGGACCGTGCGCCCGATGATCTGGCATGGCTTTTCTATACATCAGGCACGACGGGGCGGCCCAAGGGTGTGATCATCACCCACCGGATGCTGGCCACGATGGCCTTTAGCTATTTCACTGATGTCGAACCGGTCACGCCCGAAGATGCCACGCTTTACGCTGCCCCGATGAGCCATGGCGCGGGGCTGTATTCCCTGATGCATGTGCTGAAAGGCGCGCGCCATATCCATCCGCCCTCGGGCGGGTTCGACGAAGCCGAGATTTTCGAACTGGCCCGCCATCATGGCCGGATTCAGATGTTCGCCG
Organism: Rhodobacteraceae bacterium UBA3069; assembly: GCA_002366795.1. Taxonomy (GTDB): domain Bacteria; phylum Pseudomonadota; class Alphaproteobacteria; order Rhodobacterales; family Rhodobacteraceae; genus UBA3069. Next base: position 55,162 of record DFBX01000056.1, read on the forward strand.
CCCCTACAATGGTCAAGCGCATGGTGCAGGTCGCCAAGGCAACTGGCGAAAAAGGCGCGGGGTTGCGCTCGATCATCTACGCGGGCGGGCCGATGTATCAGGCCGATATCATCGAGGCGGTCGAACATTTTGGCCCTGTTTTCATACAGATATATGGGCAGGGCGAATGCCCCATGGGGATCACGGCGTTGTCCCGGCATGATGTGGCCGACCGCGCCCACCCCCGTTGGCTGCCGCGCCTAGCCTCGGTCGGGCGGGCGCAGGCCCCGATCGAGCTGCGCATCGGCGATGCCAATGGCAACCCGCTGCCCATGGGCGAGGTGGGCGAGGTCATGGCGCGCGGTGATACTGTGATGCCCGGATATTGGCAGAACCCGGCGGCGAGCGCGGCGACCCTTGCGGGCGGCTGGCTGCGCACCGGGGATATGGGCAGCCTGGATGCCGATGGCTACCTGACACTAAGCGACCGCTCCAAGGATTTGATCATCTCGGGCGGGACGAACATCTACCCGCGCGAGGTGGAAGAGGTGTTGCTGACCCATCCTGCCGTGGCCGAGGCGTCGGTCGTGGGCCGCCCGCACCCTGAATGGGGCGAGGATGTCGTCGCCTTCATCGTGTTGGCTGACGGTGCGACAGCATGCAAAGCGGATCTGGATGCCCACTGCCTGTCACAAATCGCGCGGTTCAAACGGCCCAAGGATTATGTGTTCGTGTCGGACTTGCCCAAGAACAATTACGGCAAGGTGCTGAAAACGGAATTACGCTCCAGGTTCGGCGAGGGCGCATAGAAAAAAGGGCCGCGCCAGTGGCACGGCCCTTTGCAGCGTGTTTTCGAAACCGTTACGGGCAGGGCGCGGTGTAATAGGTGCCGTCGCCGCGCGCATAGGCGCAATCGTTGGTGGATTGATTACGCGCAACCATGGTGCCAGCAGCTGCGCCCGCCAGCGCGGCGATGATAGTCCAGTTGTCGTTGGAACCCAAAGCTTTCGCGGTCAGCAGGCCCGCCGTGGCGCCGAAAACGCCCCCGGCGACGGCATTCTGGTCTGCGGTGGTCATACCGGTGCAGCCCGCAGTGCCAAGGGCGGCAATACTGGCAAGGGTTATTGCGATCTTGTGCATGTGAAACTCCTGTCTGTGACGCAGGCCGGGCCTGCGTATGTTCAAACCGCGCTGTGTCGTGATCCGGCGCGGCTGCCCGTTTCTGTGGGGCTACGGGTGATTAACGCGCAAGACGCCCCGCTGTTCCATGCGAAAAATCAAATCGTGACGGCAAGATGTGTCATGCGCCGTTTCCGGCTTAAAAACGCGCTTGCGAATGGCTGGTTTCCGCCGCTGTCGCATTGATGGGCCGGCAAAAAGAAACGCGCCCCGTGGGGCGCGCTTTCGATTTTTCAGATGGGGGGAGCAGAGGCTCAGCCCCTGTTCATGCGGTTT
>DFBX01000077.1 GCA_002366795.1 Rhodobacteraceae bacterium UBA3069
CCGTCTTGACGTTGATGCCGAGGTCCCGGCTCAACGCCGCGTTCGTAGCTTGCGATCGCTGTATTGTTGCTCTGATAGCGTGCGTGCCCTCTCGGCAGATTTGCCATGCAAATCGCCTGCCGGGTAACAGTACGTGGCGCAGCCGTGACGTATCTGTCCCATAGTCTTTCCTTCCATTCCAAAGAACAGATCGCACCATCAAACCTTGGGATCAAACAGCTAGGGTTGGCGGCGGAGCCGTAAGACTGGGTGCTCTTCCTTGTCGCGGCCGCGCCGATGCGCCGTTACCAAGTGTTCGGGCCGTTGTTCGCGGCCGCCCCGGATGGCGTATTCCGGCTGGACCGCGACCCCGTCACGGCGCAGCCCCCCGTACCCCCGATGACAAAGGGGAACAAGGCCCGCCACTTGTCGGCCCAAACCGCTCTGCTGGTCAGAACGCTTGATGTATATGGGTTGAAGAAGACCGCGCAAATCATTGCCTTAAATAAGAATTTCGCCACGGCCATCACGTTGGATTGCCTGACCGATGAATGGCGCAACGGCTGAAACAAAGGCTGCCGTGGCCGCGCTTGCCGCTCTGTCACAAGGGCGCGATCAACGCCCCCCAAGGCATCGTTGCGCCATGACCCAAGGGCCGGAACGCCAAAATAACATGTGCGAAGACGTGGCAAAAATCATCTTTCGTCCCGTCGCCCGTTCGCTCCGTCGCCGCGACCATTACCTTCGCGCTGCGCGACGCCACCGACCGTGCCGTTCCAGGTGTACGTCAGGCCGCGGCGCATGACTTCATTCCTTGTGCACCTGAAGATCGAACTGGCCATCGCCCTTAACATCCACCCCGAGGGCGAATTCTCGGACGAGGCGCTTTTGGCGATCAAGAATGCGAAATCGGTGATCCTTCAACCGGACTGGCTGGACTATGTGTTCAGCCTAGAGACGGTGAAGAAGTCGGTCGCGGATATCTGCGCCTAAAGGACACAAAAAAAGCCGCCGAATACCCTCGACGGCTTTTAAATCAAAAACTTACGGCGCGTATTTACTGCGCCGATTCGGCCACTTGTCGCTGTTCGCCCAGTCCCTCGACACGCACCACCATTTCATCCCCCGGCTTCAGGAAACGCTGCGGTTTCATGCCCATACCCACGCCCGAGGGCGTGCCCGTCACGATCAGATCACCGGCTTGAAGCTGCATGAACTGGCTCATGTAGGATACGATCTGGCGCACGGAAAATACCATGTCCGAGGTGTTCGAATTTTGCACCGTCTCGCCATTCAGATCGAGGCTGAGGCCCAGCACTTGCGGATCGGGAATTTCATCCGCCGTCACAAGCCAGGGACCGGTCGGGCCGAACGTGGGGGCGGATTTGCCCTTAATCCACTGGCCACCGCGTTCAATCTGAAAGGCGCGTTCGGACACGTCGTTCACCACGCAATAGCCCGCGACGTAATCCAGCGCATCGTCCTCGGACACGTAAAGCGCATCGCGCCCGATCACCACGCCCAGCTCGACCTCCCAGTCGGTCTTGACCGAGGTGCGCGGAATGATCACCGGATCGAACGGGCCGGACAGGGCCGACGTGGCCTTGGAAAACAGGATCGGTTCGGTCGGAATGTCCAGGCCGGCTTCCTTGGCGTGCAGGGCATAGTTCAGCCCGACACAATGGAAATTCGGCACCGATGCCAGACACGACCCGATGCGGCCGGGGTTTTCCACCACGGGCAAGCTGTTCACATCCAGCGCGCGAATCTTGTCCAACGCGGCCAGCGATACGCCGGCCCCCGCGAAATCGTCCACTTTGCCCGAAAGATCGCGCACCTGTCCGTCCGCGTCCAGAAGGCCCGGATTCTCTTGTCCGACCGGCCCGTATCTGAGCAGTTTCATGGGGTTCTCCTATTCCCTGATGGTTTATTTCAGCCTTTTTCCTCGTTCGCGATGGCCGCGCTGATGTCATCGGCCAGATGCCAGAGGTGATTGTCCACGGCGGCACGTGCCGCCTCCTTGTCGCGCGATTTCAGCGCCTCCAGAATTTCGCCATGATCCGTCACCACGCGCTCGCGGTTGCGGTGCTGGATCGCGGCCAGGAACCGTGCGCGCCAAAGACGCTCCAGAAAACTGCGGTGGGTTTCGGCCAGCGGTTCGTTATGCGACGCCTTGGCGATCGCTGAATGGAAAGACATGTCGATTTCAAACATATCAAGCGGATCGGTCGTGTCGAAATTATCCGCCATGTATTGGGTTATCGCAGCCAGCTCGTCCAGGTCGTTGTCGGTGGCATGGACGCAGGCCAGCTCGACCGAAAGTTTTTCAAGCGCCAGCAGCACGGCGACCTGATCGGCCAGTTCCTTCATGCTGGGCTGTGCGACGATCGGGCTGCGCGACGGGCGCAGGATCAACAGCCCTTCATTGGCCAGAATGCGGATCGCCTCGCGCATGGGGGTGCGGCTGACGCCCAGTTCGGCGGCGTTGTCGCGTTCCTTGATCGAACTGCCCGGCGGCAGTTTGCCCCGCAGGATGTCCCTGCGGATCAGCGTTGCAATCTGTTCTGCCAAATTCTCATCCGCCATGATCTGGTATGCTCGCGTCTGTTTCTACCCGGTTCCGTGCAGTCCGGGACGGTTGAAACGCGCGTCCCCTCCTGATTTGGTATGCCAAATATAACTATACTGCGAGTCCTT
>DFBX01000100.1 GCA_002366795.1 Rhodobacteraceae bacterium UBA3069
CCCTTCCAGCCGTCGTAGGCAACAGAATCCCAACCCTCAGCCAGATACTGCTTATGCCAGCCCCGCACCGTGTCATCGTCGAGGAAAAGAACCTGCGCGACCTGCGCACACGACATCCCATCATCGAGCAACAACAGCGCATTGGCCCGACGGGCAATCCCGTGGTCTTCACGCTGACGCTTCACACAAGCCAGCAATTCGAGGCGGGCGGGAGAAGAGAGAAAACTCGGGCGGATCATGCATCGACCTGAATCTACTACGCCTAAATCGTCAAGCAGTTCTTCGGGTGTTCTCGGGTGTTCAAGGACTCGCAGTATAATTCCTTCTCGTACCTCCATGCTGAAAATTTATTCGAACAGAATATTTTAAAGTTCTCGTTCAAAATCGGATCTGGAAATGTGAAGTTCTCCCCCCTTTTTTTCGCGCTCAGACATGTATTTTACTTGCGACAAATTGCCTGTCGGAACCGAAAAGGCCATGCACACCCCGCTACCATTATCCGCATAGTGCCCCCACATAAGTGGATGCCTCCAGCATTCAGAAAAGCAGATCAAGCCAATTTTTTTATTGGTTTCCTTCAACCATTTTCCGTGCCGACACCGCACTTCAGGTTTTTTCATAGAGAAGGAAGAAAGTTCAAAAATGTCGTTGCACTTTTCAAATTTTGAAATTTTTACTCGCTTCTTCTCAATATTTTCCTTGGCGTATTCCGCCTTTGTGAAATAGAAAGCTAAAGTACGGCCTTCTGGTATTTTTGCGATCCAATTCCGAGACATCGCCATTACTTCCCCTCCAGATACCGCTTCTTCGCCTCTTCCTGACGGCCGAAATCGCGGACCATATTTTCAATCGCCACCTCGTCCGATTTGTCGGCATAGCGGAATTTGGAATCGGCATAGCGGTTGATCTCTTGCACGACCATGTCCACCGTGATCGGGCGGCGCAGATCCTCGATCATCGCCGCTTTCTCGTCATAGGTTTTGTACCGGAACAGTTCCGGATGCTCCATCCATTCATCAGGCAGCTCGAAATCCATCGCGCGGACCTTGACCGCGTCGGTGATGTTCTTGATGGCACGCCCGGTGAACCGCTCGTCCGCCTCTTGGATGGCTTTCAGATAGGTGCCCAGCTTGGCGATGGTGTCCAACTCGCCCACGCGATCATGCACGCGGTCGAACACCGCCATCAGCCCCGGTTCATGCGGGCGATTGTGCGATTCAAAACTGGCGGACACCGCTTTCTTGATCTCTTGCGCGGCATATAATTCATGCTCGCCCAGCGGGATGTTGTGTTTCTTGCCCATCAACAGCGCCAGAATGTCGATGTAATCCTCGCGCGTTTGCGGGCCATCGACCAAGAACCGCGCCCCCGCCCGTTGGCGCAGGGCGTCATCCACATTCTCGGGGTAGTTCGAGAACATGCCAAAGGTACAGTTGCCGCCCACCACGGTGTTGGCACCGGCGAATGCCTCCACGAACACCGCCGTCACCTCTTGCTGGCCCGTGCTGGATTGCCGGTCCCCACGCTTGCCCGCGATCTGGTCGATGTCGTCGATGGTGCCAAAGCCGATCACATGCGGATCCAGCACATTGTTGATAAACGCCTTGGCGTTCTGGCCGGATTTGCCCTGATAGCTGTCGATATTGTCGATGCCGAAGTTTTGGTAGCGAAAGCCAAAGCCCGCTACCTGACAGTAATCGTTGATCAGCCCCGCCATCATCTGAATCAGCGTGGTTTCCCCGTCCCCGGCTTGTCGTCGCCCATGAAGGTAAAGATGAACCCGCCAAGTTCGGCAAAGGGGTTCAACCGGCGGTCAAAATCATAGGCCATCAGCATTTTCGCCAGCCGCATCGCCTGATATTTGGCGATATGGTTGCCCACCACCTCGTTCGGTTTCTTGAACTGCATGGTCAGGGTCTGGCCCTTGCCCTTGCGAGCGGGGGTAAACCCGTTCAGCGGCAAGTCATCCGCCTCGATCCGCCAGCTCGCGCCGTTGAACGGTTCAAGCCGCGGGGCGGTGGCCGCACGGGCGGCAGCCTTTTCCATCAGGGTTTCGGCAAAGGCCGCGATGGTTGCCACCAAACGCGGCTCGTCCGACGCATGTTTGGCGATGTCCTGATCCAGCTGCCACAGCGCGCCATGCAGGGCCAGCTGCGCATTGTCGGTCAGAAACTCGTCCAAACTGCCCAGCTCCACCACGGCCTCTCCTTGATGCGGGGCCAGCAGGAACGCTGTGGCATTGCCAAAGACATGCAGCACGACCAGCGCCTCTGCGGATCGCAGTTCGGAAAATTCCTCGCGGTCGTTCGCGAGCAATGACCCTTCAAGGTTCCCCCGTTTCATTGCGTCCAGCCCGGTACGCGCAGCGTATTCTTCGCCAATCGCCTCGGCGATGGCTATCGCGCGGCGCAGCACATGCAGGACAGTCGCCTGCAAGGGAGAGATCAGCGGATCATCCCCATCCGCCCGCTCGATCCGCTGCGCAAGCTGCACCCCTTCGGCCCGTGCGGTGGACCGCGCAACCAACCCCGGCGTGGTCGACCGGAACCGCCGCCCCCGCGCAATACCCGGGGACCGTTCCGGCGCAGGGGCCTCTGCCACAGGTTTGCCCAAACGCGGCGTGTGATCGAACCCTTCCAGCAGCGCCGCCGCTGCCGCATAATGCGCGCGGATTGCTTCTTCGCGCAGTTCCATCTGATCGCTGGTCAGGCTCATGTCACACCCCACTCTTTCATTGTTCTTCAAATACCTCAGCGCACCTTATCCGCAAGGATGCGGCTAATAACTCAGCACCCGGCCTGCATCGCTCACCACGAATTTACGCACGGCGCCAAACCCGGCCGGGTTCTTTTCGGCCAACACCTGATAGGGCCGTTCTGGCATGATAATCGCCCGTTCGGTGTGCGTTGCGCCCGCGTCCACCCCGCGCCCGGAAAATGGGTCCAGCGCAAACACCTCGCGCTCCACGATGGAAAACCAGCCATCGCGTTCGGCGCGCACGGATTCGCTTTCCAGCTCCTCCAGCGTCCATGACAGGGCCCAATCCTGCCCGATCGAGCCGTTCGCCTCGGCCAGCACCTCGCGCATCGGGCCCGATTGCCGTGTGAAGGCATGGGAATACATCGGTCCCACATGCACACGACGCAGCCGCTTGGGATGCAGGTCGTTGAAATACTGGTCAAACGCCTTCGCGATCGTCACCAGTTTCAGTCCGCCCATGGACTGCCCCATCAGGTGCGCCTGCACCTCTGGCCAGCGGCGCTCGTCCTTGGGCAGGGCGGTGCGGCCGGTGTCCTCAAGCTCCATCAGGTAGATGGCGGGCAGGTTGATCTGGCTGTCATAGGCGGCCCAGTGCAGCAGGTATTTGCGGCGCCGGTCCTCGATATTGTCGATCCAGACCGCCTCTGGGTCATTGCGCGCCCAGAACAGCTCACCGCGAGCCAATTCCTCGTAATACAGCCGCTGCGACAGGGCGAATTGCAGCTTGATCGGAATGGCCTGATCGGCCACGATCTTTTCCACGATCTGCCGTTTCAGGCTGGCCGCATCGGGCATCCCTTCCAGGTGCCGCCCCGCCTGCATCGCATCATTGGCCATCACCAGCAACTCGTTGAACACGGGGAATCCCGATTCCACCGTGTCGATTTCAAGCGAGCCAAAGAACTGCCCCGTATCCCGCCCGACAAGCAGGTATTTCATGCTGAGCGCGCGAAAGGTGAAATCAATCGACACGATATAGCGGGTCAGAACCTCGACATCTTTCTTCGACAACCGGCCCAGCGCCGCATGATCGCGGGACGGGTCCAAGTAATCGCCCATTTACGCGCCATACAGATTCTTATCGTGCTTCTCGACGATCTGCTGGAACCGACGGGTAAACCGCTCGTCGGCCTTGGCCTTGGCTTCCAGCACTTCGCGGGCGAACACCATGTGGCCTTCGTGCGCTTCCAGCATGTCGGTCATGCGTTGATTTGTGGCCGTCCCGATGGATGCCATGGCGGCCTGTGTTCCTTGTCCGTCTGCACGCCGATCTCGTTGATGCGATGCGCCACGTCTTGCTGCTGCGCGGTTTTCAGCGACTTGGTCAGCGCGCCATACAACACCACAGGCTGCTTGGTGTCGGTTTGCAGCTTGTTGATCAGCACCATTTGCGTCGCCGCCTGGTTTTGCAGACTGTCCACCCAAGTCTTGCCCTTCTCGATGTAGCGTTCCAGTGTCTGCGACTTGGCCAGCTTGACCTGCTCGTCTTGCACCAGTGCGTTATACTGCTTGTTCAGATCGGCCAGTTCGGTTTCCAGTTTGGTGCGCGCGGCGGCGTCCTGTTCCACGGCGATCTTATTTTCCAGCGTGATGATGGCCGGGTCCATGCCTGCGATCTGGGCGCGCACGGCCCCCAGCTCTGCCACAGTGAACTCTCGCTCATCCAGCGTTTCGGTCAGGTTGACCTCTACCCGATCCTTCTGCTGGTTAAGCGCGTCCAGCTGCCCCTGCAACAGGTTGGTGATGACATCGGATTTGGCGATCAAGTCTTGCAGCTTGTCGTCAATGGAGGCGGTGCGAATCCGCTCCTGCCGCATGGATTCCGATTTGCCCTTGGCAAAGATACCCACAAAAGACTCCCACCCGGTTTTCGAGCGCATCTGGTCGAAATCCTTGGAAAAGGCCGCCGTCACATCGTCCAGCCCCATGATCAGTTCCGCGATATTGGCGTTCATCACATCGGTATGGCATGCACATCGTCCAGCGTGGCATTTTCGATGTCGATGGCGATATCCTCGCCCGATTTCAGCTTGCCCCGCGCGGTTTCAATCCGGCCTGTCAGTTCCGAAATCTTGGCTTGCGCCTCGGCCACCTGTTTTTGGGTTTCCATCACCTGGGCGTCAAAACTTGCCATCCTCGTCTCCTTTGCAATCACTGGTCCCTAAGCGTCATATGAGTAATGTGAATTCTATTTACATTACCCGCCATGCGGGTTCGGACAAACTGTTGCAAAACCGCCGCGCAAAGGAAAGGGTCAAGCGCCCGAAAGCAGTGCGGACACTGTTCAGAACTAGGGCACGGAAACGCCGCCCCTTGGAAAAATTTGCAAGTCCCGTGCGAGCGCCCCGGCCTGTTCACAGATGGATTGGCGAGGCAGATACCGCAGCGGATTTCAGGCGTTCACCTTTGAAAATCCGCTGCGGAGGGGTGGTCAGCGAAACCTTAACCGACCACGTTGAAATCGGGACCATAAGGATAGCCGGTGATGTTTTCATTCCCGTCTTCGGTGATGACCAGAATGTCATGTTCACGGTAGCCACCCGCGCCAGGGTTGCCCGCGCCGATGGTCAGCATCGGCTCCATCGAAATCACCATTCCGGGTTGCAGCACTGTGTCGATATCCTCGCGCAGCTCCAACCCCGCCTCGCGGCCATAGTAATGCGACAGCACCCCGAACGAATGCCCATAGCCAAAGGTCCGGTATTGCAGCAGGTCGCGTTCGGCAAAGAATTCATTGATCTTTTGCGTGACAGCAGCGCAGCTTGCCCCCGGTTTCAGAAGGCTCATCCCGTATTCATGGGCGGCCACGTTTGCCTCCCATATCTTCCGGCTGGCATCATCCACCTCGCCCACGAAAAGCGTGCGCTCCAACGCCGTGTAATAGCCCGAGATCATGGGAAACGTGTTCAACGACAGGATATCGCCGCGCTGCAATTGCCGCGCCGTGACAGGGTTGTGCGCGCCATCTGTGTTGAGGCCCGATTGGAACCAGACCCAGCTGTCGCGGTATTCGGCATCGGGGAAGCGTTTGGCGATTTCCAGTTCCATCGCGTCGCGGCCCGCCATGGCCACGTCGATTTCACGCGCGCCTTCGCGGATGGCATCACGAATGGCATAGCCGCCCACATCGGCCACATTGGCACCCGCCCGGATCAGGATAATTTCAGCCGCCGATTTCATCATCCGTTGCCGCATGGTGGCGGGGGCGATGTCCATCATGGTGATGGGTTCAAGGAAGTCTTCCATCTTGTCGCGCAGCTGCAGGGTCAGGTGGTCGCCTTCATAGCCGACAATCTTGTTCTCGCCCGCCACACTGGCCACTGCGCGCCAGAAATTGTCGCGCTGCCAATCGGTATAGGTGATGTTGTCACACCAGCAGCGCCGCCAGGGCTGGCCCGCGTCGATGCCCGCGCTGATGGTCACGCATTCGGTTTCGGTCACGACCACCGTATAGGGCCGTCCGAAGGCACAATACAAAAACCCGGAATAATAGGCGACATTATGCATAGAGGTCAGAACCGCGGCCCCTACCCCCATTTCATCCATGATGGCGCGCAGCCCCGCGACGCGGGATTCGTATTCGGCTTGCGAGAACGGCAGCGCGGCCTTCTCTCCATTGTGGAAACGATACATGTCTGGACGTGCAGTCATCGTCAGACCCTCCTTTTATAGAAAGGTCCCGGCGTTCAGGACGAATCGGGCATAACGAGGGGCGACGCCATCGCCCGGCCCTGACGCCAGTCCTTGCCGATCCTGCGCGTTCTGGCAAGATATCTGTGCGCATATTGCAGGAGCCAACGCATGTTTCAGCCCGGACCGTTCAATTTGATCACCGATGTGGCGGGTCTGACCGTCGGCAATGCCTCGGACGCGGACATCAAGACAGGGGTGACGGTGTTGCTGGGTGATGCGCCCTTCACCGCCGGTGTGCATGTGATGGGCGGTGCACCCGGCACGCGGGAAACCGACCTTTTGGCACCGGACAAAACGGTCGAGCAGGTGGACGCGCTGGTGCTGTCAGGCGGGTCCGCATTCGGGCTGGATGCGGCCTCGGGCGTGGCGGACGGGTTGCGCGCGCAGGGACGCGGTTTTGCCGTGGGCGACCAGTTGGTCCCGATCGTGCCGGGGGCGATCCTGTTCGATCTGCTGAACGGCGGAGCCAAGAATTGGACCGAGAACCCCTATAAGGCCCTAGGGCAGCAGGCGCTGTCAGCGGCCAGTGACAGGTTCGCCCTGGGCAGCACCGGCGCAGGCACGGGTGCCACCACGGCGCAGCTGAAAGGCGGGCTTGGCTCTGCTTCGGTTGTTTTGCCATCGGGCCATGTGGTTGGCGCATTGGTGGCGCTCAACGCGCTTGGCTCCGCCATCGTGGGCGACGGGCCAGAATTCTGGGCTGCGCCGTTTGAAATGGGCGATGAATTCGGCGGGCGCGGCGTGGCGCGGGCCTATCCCGATCCACACCTGCCCGTCACCAAGCTGGCGCAGCACGCCAACACCACCATCGGCATCATCGCCACCGATGCCGCACTGACACAGGCGCAATGCACGCGGCTGGCCACGGCGGCGCATGATGGATACGCCCGCGCTTTGGTTCCTTCCCATACGCCGATGGACGGCGATCTGATCTTTGCAACCGCGACCGGCGCGAAACCGTTGGAGAACGCCGTGGCGGACACTCTGACCCTTGGCCACGCTGCGGCCACCTGCATGGCCCGCGCCATCGCCCGCGCAGTGTTCCATGCCACGCCAGCACCGGGCGATGTGCTGCCCTGCTGGTCCGCGCTTTAGGTCCTCGGCCCCAACAGGTCTGTCACCATCCGGCTGTCCCCGTCGGCCAAGGCATCAATGATGTCGAAATGGTGCAGCCCCGGCACGATATGCAGGGCGCAGCCCCATGCCTCTGACAGCCACATGGCCTGATCAAGGAAGGCTGGCCGTTCCTCGGTCCCGACCCAGACGGATACGGGCACATCGTGGCGCTGGTCCATCAGCACGGGGCTTTCGGCGCGCGCCTTGTCCTCGTCCAGACCCAGCGGATCTTTCATCGAGGTGTGCAAAAGCGGCCGCAGGTCCGCGACCGGAGAGATCGGCATCACCCTTTGCAAGCGTGCGGCGGTGGCCTCGCCCAGCATCCCCGGTTCGGTCATACGCGCAGCCAGATGCCCGCCCGCCGAATGGCCCGCCAGAGCCAGCGGGCCGGCCACCATGGCCGCTGCGGCATCCACCGCGCGGGCGGCCTGCCGGGTGATGGTGGCGATCGGCACATCCGGGCACAGGTCATAAGATGGCATCGCCACAGCCCAGCCCCGCGATAACGCCCCGCCCCCCAGATGAGACCAATAGGATTTGTCGAACCGCAGCCAGTAACCGCCGTGGATGAACACCAGCAGCCCCTTGGGCGCGCGCCCGGGCAGGAACAAATCGAACCGCTGGCGCGGGCTGTCGCCATACGGGATGTCCAGATCGGCCATTCCCTGTTCCAGCAACCCTTCGCGGAATGCAGCCGCAGTGGCCTGCCAGCGCGGCGGGTAATCCTCGGCTCCTGGAATATGGGCCGCGTTGGCATAGGCGTCGTCAAGCTCCATCTGCAATTCTCCTCTTACTCTGGACAAGTCTAGCCCCAAGTGGTCTGCCTAAGCGAGAGCAATGGAAGGAGGCCAGCCATGGCTAATACGTTAACCGATCTGAAATCCCTTTTGAACGATCCCACCCTGTTGGCCGAACTGGCCTATGTGGGCGGTGAATGGACCCAGGGCGAAGGCGGCGCGACCTTTGATGTGACCAACCCCGCGCGCGACGACGTGATCGCCAAGGTCGCCGACCTTTCGCGGGACCAAATCGTCGACGCCATCGCCAAGGCCGAAAAGGCGCAAAAGGAATGGGCCGGCTGGACCGGCAAGGAACGCGCCGCCGTCCTGCGCAAATGGTTCGACCTGATGATGGAAAACCAAGACGATCTGGGCACCATCCTGACCGCCGAGCAGGGCAAACCGCTGGCCGAAGCGAAAGCAGAGATCGCCTATGGCGCGTCCTTCATCGAATTCTTCGGCGAAGAGGCAAAGCGGATTTACGGCGAAACCATCCCCGGTCATCAGCGGGATAAACGTATCACCGTGATCAAGCAGCCCATCGGGGTTGCCGCATCCATCACGCCGTGGAACTTCCCCAATGCTATGATCACCCGCAAGGCCGCGCCCGCGCTGGCCGCCGGCTGTTCCTTCGTCGGCCGCCCCGCCAAGGAAACGCCGCTGTCGGCGCTGGTCATGGGTGTTCTGGCCGAACGCGCAGGCATCCCCAAGGGCGTATTCTCCATCGTGACCTCGTCGAAAGCATCCGACGCGGGCAAGGAATTCTGCGAAAACCCCGCTGTGCGCAAACTGACCTTCACCGGGTCCACCGAAGTGGGGCGCATCCTGCTGAAACAGGCCGCCGACCAAGTGATGAAATGTTCGATGGAACTGGGCGGGAACGCGCCATTTATCGTGTTCGACGATGCCGATCTGGATGCCGCTGTCGAAGGCGCGATCCTGTGCAAGTTCCGCAACAACGGCCAAACCTGCGTCTGCGCCAACCGCCTTTATGTGCAAGAAGGCGTCTATGACGAATTTGCCAAACGCCTGAAAGCACGGGTCGAAGCGATGAAGGTTGGCGACGGGCTTGACGCGGGCGTGGACCTTGGGCCGCTGATCAATACCGATGCCATCGAAAAGGTGCAGGAACACGTGGCCGACGCGACCAAGAAGGGTGGCACTGTTCTTTTGGGCGGCGAGGTGCAGCAGGGGCCGGGCAACTTCCTGACCCCCACCATCGTCACCGGTGCCACGCAGGACATGGCCTTTGCGACCGAGGAAACCTTCGGCCCGCTGGCCCCCCTATTCAAGTTCAAGGACGAGGATGAGGTGATCGCCATGGCCAATGACACGATCTTTGGCCTTGCCTCCTATTTTTATGCCAAGGACCTGAGCCGCGTCTACAAGGTTGCCGAGGCGCTGGAATACGGAATCGTCGGCGTGAACACCGGCATCATCTCGACCGAAGTCGCGCCATTCGGCGGGGTCAAGCAATCCGGCCTTGGCCGTGAAGGGTCCCACCATGGAATCGAGGATTACCTTGAGATGAAATATATCTGCATGTCAGTCTGACGTTTCGGAAATATGCATATTAAAGGCGGGCAATTTGCCCGCCTTTTTCTTGGCACAGGCCCAATTTCTTCAAAAGAAATTGGCTAAAACTCTTTGAAAGAGTTTTACTGCCGCGCGTCAAACCCTTCTCAACAAAAGCCCCAGCCGGGAAATTCCTTGATTGATCGCCGCATCATTGGGCGACGAAAAGTTCAGCCGGATCGTGTTGCGCCCCGACCCGTCGGGGTGAAACGCCGCACCGGGCACAAAGGCCACGCGTTCAGTTTCAAGCGATCGCGCCAGCAGATCGGCACCGTCGATCCCTTTGGGCAGGGTCAGCCAAACGAACATGCCGCCCTCGGGCTTTGTCCATATGACGCCTTCGGGCATGTGCTGCTCCAAGGCCGCCAGCATCCGGTCACGCCGTGCGCCGTAATGGGCGCGGATGCGGGCGATGTGATCGTCAAAGAGTGTCGCCGCCACCTCGGCCATAGCGATCTGGTTCAGGGTTGCGCTTTGCAAATCTGCCGCCTGTTTGATCAGCACCATCTGGCTGATCACCGGCTGCGCAGCACAGACCCAGCCCACGCGCAGCCCCGGCGAAAGGGTTTTGGAAAAGCTGCCGCAATAGATCGTGCGGCATTCGTCGATATGGCCCTTGCGGGCTATTTCCAGCGCAAGGATCGGCGGAATCGCATCGCCGTCATAGCGAAGTGCCTGATAGGCCGCATCCTCGATTACGGCCGCGTCCAGCGCATCGCCAAGGGTCAGGACGGAAATCCGCTCTTCCTCGGTCAGGGTGACGCCGGTTGGGTTGGCAAAATCCACCGACAGGTAGGCGAATTTCACGCGCCCGCCCTTCGCTGCGGCAGCGGCTGCAAAATCTGCCGGCGCGTGATTGGTGGCCGGGTCTAGCCGGTCGTAATGCGGCTCGTATGCGTTGAACGCGCCCAAGGCACCCAGATAGGTCGGCCAGCCCACCAGCGCCGTGTCATTCGGTGACAGGAACAGCTTGCCCAAGTAATCCAGCGCCTGCTGCGAGCCGGAGGTGATAAGGATATTCGCGGCCGTGCAGGGAATGCCAAGGCTGGCCATATGACTGGCGATCCACTGGCGCAGCGGCGGATACCCTTCAGACGTGGAATATTGCAGCGACTGGCCAGGATTTGACAGCGCGCGCCCCATCGCCGCCTGAAAAGCCTCTGTCGGGAACAGGGCCGGGTCGGGAATGCCCCCCGCGAAAGAGATGATATCGGGCTGGTCAAGCAGTTTCAAAAGCTCGCGGATTTCCGAGGTTTTCATCCGCCCCGCCCGTGTTGCGAAAATTTCGGTCAGTGACATGGCATGCTCCGTCAGAAGATGCCGGAGGCTGGCGCGACTCGCCACTTAAGTCAATATTTCTGACATAATTTGTGATCGGGCAAGGAAAAGCCCGCCCCGGCGGAATGCACGGGGCGGGCGATCGTCATAGGCGTTGCCGATCGCTGCGGATCAGTTGAAGGGCTTTGCCTCGACCACGTCCTGTTCCGCGGGGGCCGATCCGCTGACGATTTCAA
Source organism: Rhodobacteraceae bacterium UBA3069 (assembly GCA_002366795.1). GTDB lineage: Bacteria > Pseudomonadota > Alphaproteobacteria > Rhodobacterales > Rhodobacteraceae > UBA3069. The sequence continues at coordinate 11,438 of DFBX01000100.1, forward strand.
TCCGGCGGGGTTTCAGCACCTCGGGGACTTCGCGCACCAAGTCGATGTGCAGCATCCCGTCCGCATGGGTCGCGCCGGTCACGCGCACATGGTCGGCCAGGGTAAAGCGGCGTTCGAACGCGCGGGTGGCAATCCCGCGATGCAGATAGGTGCGCTCGCCATCTTCTTCGGCTTTCTTGGCCGTCACGATCAGCGCGTTTTCCTTGACCTCGACGCCAAGGTCATCGCCGGAAAAACCTGCTACGGCGATCGAGATACAATAGGCATTCTCGTCGGTTTTTTCGATGTTGTAAGGGGGGTAGCTTTGGTGGCCTACATCGTTGGTAAAGGCGCGATCCATCAGATCGGCGACTTGGTCGAAACCAACGGTGGCACGGTAAAGCGGTGCAAGATCAAAGCTTCGCATAGGGGTTATCCTCCGGTTGAGCGATACCTGTTCAGGTGGCCTTCCCATCGGGGACAGACCTTTCATTTCGGGGCCCGCAATGGCACCCCGACCCTACGTATTTGGGCAGTGAAAATGCCGGTTTCAAGACCCGCCCGCGCTGACGAATTTCGCCCCGCCAGAGCCTTGGTTCAACGCGCCGCCCGACCCGATGGTGATGCGCTTGGCACCCGTGTTCAGCGTGCCGGTATTGGCGCCGCCGGGCATGGCACGCAGCCGCGCCTTCATATCGCTGACCAGCGCGGGCAATTCCATGCCATAGGCCAGTGTCTTGCCGTTTTCCGTGGTGCCTGCCGACACCAGCGACAGGATACGCGCGCGGCCGTTTTCCTTCATGAACACCGGCGCGCCGGATGACCCGAACGTCACATCGCAATCGACGGCGATCAAGCCTTGCGCCTGCCCCAGAACGCCGCAATCCTTCTGCCACGAAGGCGCGCCTGAACGTCCCCGCGCATAGGACACCACGCTGACACGTTCACCCGTCATGCGGCCCGAATGCAGGGCAAAGGGCGCGGCGGTCTGTGCCGGGATCGGGCGGACCAATTGCAACAAGGCCGCATCATGGCGAATCTGCTGGCCACGCTGCTTGCGACCAACGGGGTTGTAATCAGGATGCGCCGTGCCCCGCGCCACCCTTACATCAGCGATAGAGCGGCCATAGCGCAGCCCCGCGCGGAATGTCATGGTGGAAAAATCGCGCGGCGCACGCGTGTCGGCATCGAACAGGCAATGGGCGGCGGTCAGCAGCAGATCGGGCGCGATCAACACGGCGGTGCAAAATCCGTTGCCAAGGTCCAAGCGGCCCACGGCCTCCCATCCCAGCAGTTTGCCGCGATCCTTCAGGGCGATCAGCCCACTGTTTTCCGCCATGGCGGAAGGGCTTAGGACGGGCATCGACCCAAACACCAGCCCTAACATCAGGGCAAGGGTTTTAAGCTCGCGCCGGATCATGGTTTCACGAATTTCGCGCCGGTATTGCGGCGCTGCTGTAGCTTGGCAAAACCGCTGTCGCGCCGGCTGGCATCAAGGAATACGCCCTGCCCCTCGGCCAACTCGCGACGCAGGATGGCAAGCGGTTCTTCCAACTGCGTGCCAAGGGCGACCCGCGTGCCCTTCACCTCGGCCTTGGCCGATACGACGGACACGATGCGCGGAATACCCAACCCATCAAAGCTGAACACAGGCGCGCCGGAGGATCCGAAATCAACGTTACAGGACATCACCAACACGCCTTGCTGACGGCCCATCACGCTGCACATTTCCTGCAACGCGGGTGCCTCTGCGCGGTCATGGGCGTATGAAACAACCCCGACCTGCGCACCCTTGAGCGGCCGGGTGTCGGTGGCGAAAGGGGTGACAGCGGTGGTGCGGATCGGCTGCTGCAATTCCAGAAGGGCCACATCGTTGCTGACCTTGTCGGGCGAAGTGTGCCCGTCATAGCTGTAATCCGGATGCACCACGGCGCGGCGGATCCAGCGATAGGCCTCGGCCCGCCCGTTACGCCAGCCAGCGCGGAACTCTACCTTGGCATGGTCGATCCGTTCGCCAGTGCGCTTGTCATACAGGCAATGCGCAGCGGTCAGAACAAGGCGTTCCTCGATCAGGGCACCGGTGCAAAAGCCGGTGCCGTTTATTTCCAGACGGCCGACGCCTTCCCACCCGCGGCTGTCATCGCCCGTGTCCAGACGTTTCAGCGCGGCATCCTGCGCCAGCGCCAAGGGCGCGGACAGGACAAGGATCAGGCAAAGGGCGAACCGGCGAAACATCAGCACTCCATGGGCATTTGTCCGATGGATAATGCCGTGATCGGGCGAAAATGTGGCGCGGGTTATCGCAAGCGGGGAATTTCCGGCGCAGCGCTGTGACCTTCCTGCATCGCGGGTGGTTTCGGCCCGCCCGTCGCCCAATCCAGCAATTCCACCGTATGCACGACCGGAACCCCCGCAGCCGATCCGATCTGCATCATGCAACCGATATTACCCGCCGCGATCACATCGGGATTCTTCGCCTGAAGCGTCGCCACCTTGCGCGCCTTCAACTGCGCCGAAATCTCGGGCTGCATCAGGTTGTAGGTGCCCGCCGACCCGCAGCACAGATGGCTGTCGGCCGGTTCGACCACGGTGAATCCGGCGCGTTTCAGCAAATCCTTGGGATAGGTCTTGATCTGCTGGCCATGTTGAAGTGAACAGGCCGCGTGATAGGCCACGGTCATATCCGCCGCCCCGCCCACGGGCAGGTCCAGTTTCATCAGCACTTCGGACACATCCATCGCCAGTTCCGACACCTTCGCCGCCTTGGCCGCCAGCGGATCGTTACGGAACATATGACCGTAATCCTTGACCGTCGTGCCGCAGCCCGAGGTGTTGATGACGATCGCATCCAAACCACAGATTTCGATCTCTGCGCTCCATGCCTGGATATTGCGGGCGGCGGTGGCATGGGATTCGTCCTCGCGCCCCATGTGATGGGTCAGCGCCCCGCAACAGCCTTGCCCTTTGGCGATCACCACGTCACAGCCAAGCCGCGTCAGCAGCCGGATCGTTGCGTCGTTGATATCCGTGTTCAGCGCCCGCTGCGCGCAGCCGGTCATCAGCGCCACCCGCATCTTGCGCGGGGTCGATGCGCCATGGGTCTGCGGGTCGTCATTGCGGCTGACGGGGGGGATATGTTTCGGCGCCATTTCCAGCATCGCGCGCAGCCGTGCATCGGGCATCAGCCGCGCAAAGGGCCGCCCGATCTTGGCCCCCAACAGCGCCAGCCGGAACCGCGTCGGATAGGGCAAAATCCGCGCCAAAATCCAACGCAGGGCACGGTCGCTGAACGGGCGCTTGTAATTCTTCTCGATATAGGCGCGGGCATGGTCCACCAGATGCATGTAATGCACGCCCGAGGGGCATGTGGTCATGCAGGCAAGGCAAGACAGGCAGCGATCGATATGCTTGACCGTCTTGGCATCCGGCACACGCTCGTTTTCCAGCATGTCCTTGATCAGGTAGATCCGGCCACGCGGGCTGTCCAACTCATCGCCAAGCACCTGGTAGGTCGGGCAGGTCGCCGTGCAGAACCCGCAATGGACGCAGGCCCGCAGAATCTGGTTCGCGCGCTCCGTACCCGGATCGGCAAGCTGCTGTTCGGTGAAATTGGTCTGCATCGGTTATCCCATCCGTCCGGGGTTCAGAATGCCGCGCGGATCGAATTTCGCGCGCAGGCCGCGGGTCAGCGCCACCAAGGGCGCGGGTTCCGGCTGGAACGTGCCAAGTGCCTTGTGGGTGTCGCCCGCAGCCCGGACCAGTGTGGCATGGCCTTGCAGATCACCAAGGGCAACACGCAGATCACCACCTGGCTTGGTGCGCAGCCAGACCAACCCGCCACCCCAGTCCAGCAAGGCATCCTCGGCATTGGCCTTGTCCAGCAGCCCCGGCGCGTCCGACGGTTTGAGCGACACACGCCACACATCGCTTGCCCCTCCCTGAAACGCCGCCACATCGCGAATACCCGCCCAAGGGTCCGATACCTCGAACCACGCGCCGAAACGGGCCAGATCCTTCGCCAAAACCGCGCTGCGATAGGCGACCGAAGGGGCGAACCCCTCGATCCGCAGCCAAGTGGTGCCGTCGTGAAACGCCGCCCCGTTCACATCATAGGGCGTGCCCAAGGCCGCAGACATGGCCGCGACCGCCCCGGCAGCATCCAGCCCGCTACAGGCCAGCGTCACCGTGGTTTCCGGCACCGGCAGCACCTTGAACGACACCTCGGTCAGCACCCCCAAGGTGCCATGCGATCCGGCCATCAGCTTGACCAGATCATAGCCGGTGACATTCTTCATCACCCGCCCGCCATTCGACACGATGCGCCCCATGCCATCGACAAAACGCACGCCCAGCAGGAAATCGCGGCACGCGCCCCCCTGCACCCGCCGCGGGCCAGAGGCATTGGCGGCGACAACCCCGCCAATCGTGGACACACCTTCGCGCCCCAGAAGCCCCCGCATATCCGGCACTTCGAACGCCAGCCGCTGCCCCTCGGCGGCCAATGCCGCCTCGATCTCGGCCACTGGCGTGCCCGCCTGCGCCACCAGCGTCAGCGACCCCGGCTCGTGCAGTGTCACCCCCGACAGCCCCGCAATGGACAGCGCCACCGCGTCGCAGACACCAATCGCCCGTGTGCCGCCACCCGTGATGCCAAGCGACCCATCGGCTTCGGTCACCATGCGGGCCAGTTCGGTTTCGCTATCTGGCTTCATCGCTTTCATTGTTCCTCAAATACTCTCGGGGGTGCGGATTGCCCTGCAATCCGCTTGGGGGCGGCGCCCCCTATTCAGCAGCCGCGCGGCGCGCTGCGCTGGTCTCCAACGGAAAGACCTTGGCCGGGTTCAGCAACCATTTCGGGTCGAACACATCCTTCACCGCCATCTGCGCATCCATGTCGATAGCTGAGAATTGGTCGATCATCAGGTCGCGCTTTTCGATGCCGACGCCATGTTCTCCGGTCAGGCAGCCGCCCACCTCGACACAAAGCTTCAGGATATCCGCACCGAACGCTTCGCACAGCTCCAGATCGCCAAGCTTGTTCGCATCGAACAGGATCAGCGGGTGCATATTGCCGTCCCCCGCATGAAACACATTGCCCACACCAAGCCCGTATTGCTGGCTCATCTCGCCAATCCGGCGCAGCACATAGGGCAGCTGGCTGACGGGGATGGTGCCATCAAGGCACATGTAATCGTTGATCTGCCCCATGGCGCCAAAGGCCGATTTGCGGCCCAGCCAGATCCGCGCCGATTCGTCGGCCGATTTGCTTTCGCGCAACTCGACCGGGTTGTGCCGGTTCGCGATTTCCACGATCCGCGCCAGTTGATCGTCGATTTCGGCCTCGGATCCTTCGACCTCGATGATCAACAGCGCCTCGCAATCGGGGTATCCGGCCTTGGCGAATGCCTCGGTCGCGCGGATGCAGGGGCGGTCCATGAATTCGATCGCGACGGGCAGAACCCCCGCCTTGATGATGTCCGACACGCACTGGCCGGCCACCTCGTTACTGTCATAGCCGATCAGCACGGGGCGCGCGCCCTCCGGCTTGGGCAGGATGCGCAGCGTCGCCTCTGTCACCACGCCAAGCTGCCCTTCGGACCCGCAGATCACGCCCAGCAGGTCCAGCCCACCCGCATCCATGTAGCCGCCGCCAATCTCGACCACGGTGCCGTCCATCTGCACCAGCGTGACGCCCAGCAAGTTGTTGGTCGTCACGCCGTATTTCAGGCAATGCGCCCCGCCCGAATTCATCGCGATATTACCCGCGATGGCGCAGGCCAACTGGCTGGAGGGATCGGGCGCATAGAAAAACCCGTCCGCCTCGACCGCGCCGGTGACGGACAGGTTGGTGCGGCCGGTCTGCACCCGGATCAACCTGTTGGCGTAATCGGTTTCCAGCACGTCGTTCATACGCGCCACGCCCAGGATCACGCTGTCCGCCGTGGGCAGCGCGCCCCCTGCAAGGGACGTGCCCGACCCGCGTGGCACCACCGGCACGCCCATGTCGTGACAAATACGCAGCACGTCCGACACCTCTTGCGTCGTGGATGGCAGAACCGCCACCAAGGGCGGGCAGCGATAGGCCGTCAGCGCGTCGCATTCATAGGCCCGCGTCTCTGCCTCGTCGTCGATCACGGCATCGCGCGGCAACACCTTAAGCAAGCGCTCCACCAGCTTGGGTTTCAGTGCAAGCAAAGCAGGATTTGGGGCTGGCATGTCCATGGCGGCTCTCCGGTTATATTGGTCAAAAAATATAACCAATTTATTCCCGCTGGCAAGTTCCTTTTGCGGGCGCTACTGTCACAGCCATGAATTTGATGGATAAAATCGGGCTTTTCGGCCCTGCCGATGCGGCAGCTTTGGTGCTGCTTTTCCCGGCTTGGGTGCTGACCGGCTGGATGATCGAACATCCGTGGAAAAATCGCCCGGCCATGTCATCGCTGATGGCGCAATACCGGCGCGAATGGATGCGCCAACTGGTGACGCGCCAGCCGCGTATCTTCGATTCGCAGATATTGGCGACACTCCGGCAGGGCGCTTCCTTCTTCGCCTCTGCCACGATGATCGCCATCGGCGGGGTGTTCGCCCTGCTGGGCAATGCTGAACGATTGGTCGGCGTGGCCACGGACCTGACGCTGGACGCCGCCCCCGCCGTGGTGTGGGAGGCAAAGATCCTTGCGATCCTGATCTTCCTGGCCAATGCATTCCTGAAATTCGTCTGGTCGCACCGGCTATTCGGCTATTGCGCGGTGATCATGGCCGCCGTGCCGAATGACCCTGACGATCCGCTGGCCCATCCCCGCGCCGCCAAGGCCGCCGACATCAACATCACCGCCACGCGCGGGTTCAACCGTGGTTTGCGGTCGCTGTATTTCGCACTGGCTGCGGCGGCATGGCTGCTGGGGGCTTATGTTCTGATCGGGGCCACGCTGTTCACCGTGCTGGTGCTGCTGCGGCGCGAATTCGCCTCGCAATCGCGGGTGGCGCTGTGTCGTGACGACGACGCCATGGGGCATTTGTAACACCTCACACACAGACGTGACGTGATCGGATCGTGGCCCTGTGCTAGCCCTTTGTCATGAAAATTTTTGCCGCCGCCCTTCTGATCACCCTGGCCCAACCCGCTTTCGCCGAGGCTCCGCAAGTCGTCGCGGCAGAGGCGCAGCGCGACAGCATGGGCTGGCATATCGCCGTGACCCTGTCCCATGGCGACACCGGATGGGACCATTACGCCGACGGGTGGGAGGTAACGGACGAGGACGGCAAACGCCTTGCCCTGCGCGAACTGGCGCACCCCCATGTGCATGAACAACCGTTCACGCGGTCCTTGTCGAAGGCAATGCTGCCCGATGGAACGCGGGTGGTTTTTATCCGGGCGAAATGTTCGATCCAAGGGTGGAGCGGCACCCCGTACCGGCTGGAACTTCAGCCCTGATCGGACCCGATCACGAATTGCGCCCCTCGCGCAGCCAGCCCCAGATAATCAAACCCGACGCAAGCAGCAGCACCAGCCACGCTGGCAGCAGCGGCGTGCGGGTGATGTCCAGCGTCTGATAGGCCTCGCGCGGGGTCAGCCCGATCCAGCCGCGTCCGGCGGCGGGCCGTCCGGGGCGCACATCCCGGATACGCGGCATACCATCGGTCAGGGCCATCACGGCACCGCCGGTGCTGTCGATCAGCGGGACCAGTTCCGCGCCGCTGGCGATGGTCTGTTCAAACTCTCTGGACGCGGCGGGGCCAAGGCCGATCACCGCCTCTTGCGCGCCGTCTCGCAAACGGTAAAGGCCGATCTCTGGCCCGTCATACAGCGCCTCGAACCGGCCGGGTTCGGTTTCCGACAGATCGATCACCACATCCTCGCCCTTGGGCGTGGTGACGGTGACAGGGTCGGCGTCCTTGTCCAGCGTGCGGCGGATGATGCGCATCTGCTGGCCGGTGGCCGTGGCCCACAGCGCCTCTTCCTCTAGCTCCGGTTCCTTCATCATCCAATGCGCCAGGCGGCGCAGCAGTTCCAGTTGCGGGCCGCCCCCTTCAAAGCCGCGATCCCACAGCCATGCCTGATCCGAGGCCAGCAGCGCGATCCGCCCCTCGCCCACGCGGTCCAGCACCAGCAGCGGGCGGTCGTCAGCGCCGCTCATCACCACGCTGCCCGCATCGGGCGCGACCTCGATCTGGCGCAGCCAACGGCCCCAGTCGCCTTCCTCGCCCAGCGGGGCAAGGCCGGATGTCACGGGGTGCCGGTGACCCAGATCGGTGATTTTTGGCCTGTACCCCTGTTCGACCACACGGGCCGTTGGCCGCGCGGGAATGATCTGCCCGAGAGGCGAGCGATAGATGCTGTCGGCCGAGGCGAAATCGGGGCCAGCCGCGACCAGCACCGCACCACCGTTTTCCACGTAATTGCGCACGTTATCCAGGTAAAGTGAGGGCAATATCCCGCGCCGTTTGTAGCGGTCGAAAATGATCAGGTCGAAATCCTCGATCTTTTCAAGGAACAGTTCGCGCGTTGGAAAGGCGATCAGCGACAATTCCCCCACTGGCACGCCATCCTGCTTTTCCGGCGGGCGCAGGATGGTGAAATGCACCAGATCGACCGAAGCGTCGGATTTCAGAAGGTTGCGCCATGTGCGCCCGCCGGGGTGTGGCTCGCCCGAAACCAGAAGCACGCGCAAACGGTCGCGCACGCCGTTCATCTGGATCAGCGCGGTGTTGTTGCGGTCAGTCAGCTCGCCTTGCGCTTCGGGCACGGTGAACTGGATCACGTTGCGCCCGCCATGGGACAGGATCACGGGCAACTCCACGTCCTGCCCGATGGGAATTTCGAACCGGCGCGGGTCTGCCCCGTCCACGGAAATGTCGATCGGTGCGCGGCTGTCACCGGGGGCGGCACCGCTGTCCTCGATCCGCAAGGTCAGGGTGACTTCCTCGTCCAGAATGGCAAACGATGGCGCGTTGGAAACGATCAGGCGGCGGTCCCAATCCGTTGGCTGGCCGGTCATCAGCAGGTGCAAGGGCGCGGGCAGGTCGGGGGCGCGGTCCAGATCGTGCAGGCGGCCATCGGACAGCATGACGATGCCGGCAATGCGCCCGCGCGGCTCCTGACTCAGCGCCTCTGACAGGGTTTGCATCAAAAGCGTGCCGGAATTGTCAGGCCCGTCGGGCACCATGACGCGCCGCACCTCGGTATCGGGGCGCGCGGCCAGCATTGCGCCCAATGCCCCGGCCGCGGCTTCGGTCTGGGCGGGCCGATCGGGCAGCGACTGGCTGGACGATCTATCCACCAGCATCAGCACGATGTCGGACAGGCGTGCGCGGTCCTCGGTCTGCAAGGCGGGGTTCGCCAGCGCGGCCAGCACCACCAACCCCGCCAAGCCCCGCAAGGCCCAGCCACGCAAGCCGCGCGACACGGCCAACACCATCGCGGCGGCAACAACAGCCGCCAGCGCGGCCAGCACGGGCCATGGCAAAAGCGGGTCGAAAAGGATTAATCCGGTCATGCTGCGCCCCTCATTGTCCCAGCCGGTCCAGAAGGGCCGGAACGTGAACCTGATCGGATTTGTAATTGCCAGTCAGCACATGCATCACAAGGTTTACGCCGAACCGCATGGCCAGCTCGCGCTGCCGCTCCCCGGCAAAGCCGCGCCCCACGGGATACAGCGGGTTGCCGCGATCATCCGTGGCCCATGCGGCGGCCCAGTCATTTCCACCGATCACCACCGGGGTTACCCCGTCATTGAGGTTGCGAAACGGCATCCCCTCGACCTGTTCGGTATCGGGCGGCGCGGCTTCGACCCAGACATCGCGACTGTTGTGGCGGCCTGGAAAATCCTGAAGCAGGTAAAAGGTGCGGGTCAGCACATGATCGGCGGGCAGTGGCTCCAGCGGGGGAATGTCCAGCGCCTTGGCCAGCCGTTGCAGCATCCGCCCGTTGGGCGAGGCCGCGCCGAAACGGGCCACATCGGCATCGCGCGTGTCGAACAAGATCATCCCGCCCGCGCGCAGATAGCGGTTCAGCTTCGCATATGCCTCGGCCGAGGGCAGCGGCTGCTCGGGCGTGACAGGCCAGTAAAGCAGCGGGTAAAAGGCGATTTCGTCGCGTTCCAGATCGACGCCAACAGGTGCCGAGGGTTCGACCGAGGTGCGAAAGAACAGCGTGTCGGACAGGCCAAGCAAACCGGCCTGCGCCATGTCGTCCAGCTTTCGGTCACCTGTAAGAATATGGGCAAGCACCAGTTCCCGCGTCGCGGCAATTGCGGCGGTGTCATCGGTTGCACTGCGCTGTTCGGCGGGCGCGGGGGGAACCTCTTGCGCACGGGGCAGGCCCGGCATATCGATGATAGCCAGCGCCAGAACACCGGCGACACGGCCCGCGCGGGCAGCGGTCAGGCGACCGGACAGGGCCAGCGTCGCCACCGCATCCGCCGCCAGCAAAAGGATCGCCAGCGCCAGAAGATACCCGCCCAAGGGCGTTTCCGCCGGGCGGGTCAGCCCCTCGACCCGGATACGTGCGGGCCATGCGGCGGGCTGCAGGCTACGATCTACACCTATCACGTTGCGGGCAAGGATGCGTTGCTTGCCCTCGTAAAGGCCGGGGCGCAGATTCGGCCCCAGCGGTGCGGCAACCAGCGCGGCACCGTCCACCCCCGGCAGGTTGGACGCATCGCGCACACGGCCGGTGGCGTCCAGCATGGTCAGCGGCTGCCAGGACGTGCCCTCCAGATCCTCGGGCGCGGGACGGCCCACCAAGGAGGACACCGCCAGCCGCTCCAGCATCGACACGAACAGACCCGACAGCGGCAGGTTGGACCATTCGGCATTTCCCGTGACATGGAACAGGACCACTTGCCCCTGGTCCACGCGCTTGCGGGTGACCAGCGGGGTGCCATCGCTCAGCTGGGCAATCACGCGGTCGGCCAGCGTCGGATCGGGCTGCGCCATCACCTGCGAGGCAACCGTGACCTCATCCGGGATCGGAAGGCCGTAAAACGGGCTGTCCTCGGGGAACGGGGCCAGTTTCTTTGGCGCGCCCCAGCTCATCGCGCCGCCAAGGGTGCGGCCACCGGCGCGAAGGCGCACGGGCATTAACGGCTCGTCAGCGCCCCGCCCGGTTTCCGAGGCCGCAAGCCGCGGGCCTGCAAACCGCAGCAGCATACCGCCCTTGGACACCCAGTCTTGCAGCGATGCAGCTTCGGACGGGGCAAGGGTGGCAATGTCGGCTAGGATGATCACGTCGGGATTGGCGGGCAACACGTCCATCAACGCACCTTCGATCAGGTCGGCGCTTGGCTGCAACGCCTTGCGCAGAAAATGCAGGGGCGAAAGCACGTCGAGGGATTCGCGATCGTCGCGCCCGCCGATCAGGGCCACTTCGCGGCGGCGCAGGTTGTCGTCGGACAGGGAAACGGAACCGGCGCTGCGGGCTTGCGACAACTCGAACCGGGTGATCCGCGCGCGCAGTTCGGCAGGCAGGGACAGGCTCGCCCCGGCTTCCATCGCGCCCTCGGCGAAAACGGCGGGAACCGTGGCCAGAACCGCAGGATTGCCCGCCGGGTCGCGCCCCTGCGCGGCAATCGTCACCTTTTGCGCGGGTCCGGCGCGGCTGCGCAGGGCCTTGACCGTCAATTCCGCTCCCTCAAGTGTGGCCGGACCAAGCGCCAGAACTGGGCCAGCCTGTTCGACAACACGGACGGTGCCGCGCGACTCCAGCCTTGTCAGCAATGCCTCGCGCCCTTCCAGCGCAAGCCCATCGGAAAACCAGACCGTATCGAAAGATGCCTCTCCCAACTGGGCCGCGGCCTCGGCCATAAAGGCGGCGCGCGGTTCCCACGCCAAGGGGGCAAACCCTTCCAACCGAGCGCGCAACGCCTCCGACGATTGAAATTGCACCGGCTTGGGCTGGGTCAGGCGCAAGATGGCAGCGCGGCGGCCATTGCGCCCGGCCTCGGCCAGCAGCCTGTCGATGGCATCGGCGCGGGCCGGCCATGCGGCCGCACCGGCCCATGATCCGTCCAGCACCACCAGCAGATCGCCCGCATTGGCATTGCCCTCTCTGTCGGGGTTAAGCACCGGCCCCGCCAGCCCGACAATCACTGCTGCCACCGCCAACGCGCGCAGCAGCAGCAGCCACCAAGGAGTACGGTCGGACACGGAATCCTCGTCCCGCAACCCAAGCAGCAGCGCCACGCCCGGAAAACGGCGGCGGATCGGCGCGGGCGGCACGGCCCGCAAGATCAGCCATAGGATTGGTAAGGCGATCAGCCCGACCAAAAGCCACGGCGCGGCGAACCCGATGGGGCCGATCATCATGCGCCCGCCCCCCCGCTTGGCCCGCGATCCAGCGCGCGCCACAACCACAACAGCGCCGATTGCGCGGCCTGATCCGTATGATGGCAGTGATGTTGCCAGCCGGTCGCATGGCACATGTCGGACAGTGCCGCCTTGCGCTGCGCCAAGCGTTCCAAGTAGCGGTCCTTCAGGTCGCCCGCCTTCAGCGTCTCATGCGCCATCGTGCCACCGATGGATTCGAAGATCGTGCGGCCCTTGAAGGGGAATGCCTCCTCGGCGGGGTCCAACACTTGCAACAACACGCCGCGCACTCCGCGATCGGCGGCCTTGGCCAGCGCCACCTCCACCGGATCAAGCGGGCCCATGAAATCGGAAATGAAAACCGCGCGGGCATAGGGGATCATGGCGCGCGCTTCGGGTTCGCCGAAGTCGGCATCGCCGGGGCGGGCGAACAGGTCGGCCAGCCGCAAAACCTGTTCCTGACCGCAGCGGGGCGGCAGTTCCGTACCGGTCAGGCCCACACGTTCGCCGCCGCGGATCAGCAAGATCGCCACGGCCAGGCCGAGAAGGCGGGCGCGTTCGGACTTTTCCATCAAGCCGTCATTCGACCGGAACCGCATCGAGGCGCTTTGATCCACCCACATCATCACGCTTTGCGCGATCTGCCATTCGCGTTCGCGCACAAAATGTGCATCGCCACGGGCCGAACGGCGCCAGTCGATCATGCGGGTGGAATCGCCCGGCTGCACCGGGCGGTATTGCCAGAAATCATCCCCTGGCCCGGCACGGCGTCGACCATGCTCGCCCAGCATGACGGTGCCCGCCAGCTGTTCGGCGCGGGCCAGCAGGGGCGGAAAGCGTGACGCCTCTGCCTCGGCCCTTGCGCGCAGTGGGGTGGGTTGGCTCATGCGGCGGCCCGGCCCTGACCCAATCGGGCAACCGTGTCACCGATCAGGTCGGCAAGACTGTCACCGCGCGCACGGGCGGCAAAGTTCAGCGCCATCCGATGCGACAAGACCGGCAGCGCCATCGCCGCCACATCATCGACCGACGGGGCAAGCCGCCCCTGCAACATCGCCCGCGCCCGCACGGTCAGCATCAGCGCCTGCGCCGCGCGCGGTCCCGGCCCCCATGCCACGTTCTGGCGCACACGTTCGTCTGCGGTGTCGTCGTCAGGGCGGAAGGCACGGACCAGATCAAGGATCGCCTCGACCACCGACTCGCCCACAGGCATCCGGCGCAGCAGTTTCTGCGCAGCCAGCAATTCGTCGGTGGTGAAAACGGCGTGCGCCTCTTCCTCGGTGACGCCGGTGGTGGCCATCAGGATGTCACGTTCGGTCGCGCGGTCCGGGTATTTCACGTCGATCTGCACTAGGAAACGGTCAAGCTGCGCCTCGGGCAGGGGATAGGTGCCTTCCTGTTCGATCGGGTTTTGCGTGGCCAGAACATGGAAAGGCACACCCAGAACGCGATCCTCGCCCGCGACGGTCACGCGCTTTTCCTGCATGGCCTGCAACAACGCCGACTGGGTACGGGGACTGGCGCGGTTGATTTCATCCGCCATCAGAAGCTGGCAAAAGATCGGGCCGGGGACAAAGCGAAATTCACGCCGCCCACCCGCAGTTTCTTCCAATACTTCCGAGCCAAGGATGTCGGCAGGCATCAAGTCGGGCGTGAACTGGATCCGGTTGCCATCCAGCCCCATCACGGTGGACAGGGTTTCGACCAACCGCGTCTTGCCCAAACCCGGCAGACCGATCAGCAGGGCGTGCCCACCACACAGCAGCGCGGACAGTGTCAGGTCCACGACCTGTTCCTGCCCGATGAAACGGCGCGTGATCGACGCCTTGGCTTTGGCCAGTTTCTGCTCCAGCGCCTCGATTTCAGCGACCAGATCGGCGTCGTCGGACATGGTATTCCCTCCTGCTTGGGCTATATCCTGTTAAAGAGTGTATCGCGCCCTGCGCAAATGGCAAAAAACAATGAGCGGACAAATCATCGTGAAACCATCGGCTGACAGCATCGCAACCGCGGCCCGCATGGCCGCCAAGGGCAAGGGCCTGCCCCCCGTCGACAAGTGGAACCCGGATTTCTGCGGAGATCTGGACATGCGGATCGCGCGGGACGGCACATGGTTCTACCTTGGCACCCCGATCGGACGGCCCGAACTGGTCCGGCTTTTTTCCACCATCCTCAAGCGTGAAGGCGACGATTATTTCCTTGTAACCCCCGTCGAAAAAGTGGGTATCACGGTGGATGACGCGCCCTTTGTCGCGGTCGATTTCGACGTAACCGGCACGGGCGAAGCGCAGGAACTGACCTTTCACACCAACTTGGGAGACAGCGCCACCGCCGGTCCCGACCACTCGATTCGCGTGGAACGCGATCCCGAAACCGGCGAGCCGTCACCCTATGTTCTCATCCGCAGCAACCTGGAAGCGCTGATTGACCGCAAGTCCTTTTACCGTCTGGTCGAGATTGGCAGCCATCAAGATGTCAATGGTATCTCGATGTTCGGACTGTGGTCGGGCGGGGTGCTCTTCCCCGTGATCCCCTCTGCTGAATTAGGCTGAGGCGAACACGCAACAACCCTGACGCGAAACCGCATCACCTGACGCTGAAAATCTTGGAGAAAGCGGACAAAACGGTCATTCTCTCCTCAAAGAGGAGACCACAATGCCCCGTTTCGCCGCCAACTTGTCTTTTCTGTTCAAGGAGCATCCCTTTATAGAGCGTTTCGCTGCCGCTTTGGAGGCCGGTTTCAACGCGGTCGAAGTGCTGTTCCCCTACGATATTCCAGGATCCGAGATTCGCGAGGTTCTGTCGATCACCGGCCAGAAACTGGTGCTGATCAACACGCCGCCCCCGAACTGGACAGGCGGGCCGCGCGGGTTCGCCGCCCTGCCCGGCGGGTCCGAACGGTTCCAGCACGATTTCCGTCGCTCGCTGCGCTATGCGCAGGCGCTTAAATCAAAGCATCTGCATGTGATGGCGGGCGTGGCAACCGGGGCCGAGGCGCGCCAGACCTATATCGACAACCTCAAATGGGCCTGCGATTTTGCGCCCGGCCAATCGCTGACCATTGAACCCATCGCCCCCGCCGATCTTGATGGCTATTTCCTCGATTCCTTCGATATGGCCATGGAAGTGCTGGACGCAGTGAACGCCCCCAACCTGCACCTGCAATTCGATGCCTATCAGGCGCATCTTCTGACCGGCGACGTGCTGTCGGCCTGGGGTGCCTACGGCGCGCGCGCCGCCCACGTGCAAGTCGCCGGGGTCAACGGGCGGCACGAACCGCTGAAAGGCGCGATAGACTATCCCGCCTTTTTCGCCCGACTGGATGCCGATGGCTATGACGGGCTTGTCGGGGCCGAATATCACCCGACGAAAGAAACGATCAAAGGCTTGGCATGGATGAAGGAAACCTGCTGACAGAACGCTGTCAGCAGGGATGTGTCATAGCTGCCCCATCGCAACATGACGGAACACGCCATGATCACCCGAACCCTTCTTGCCAATCCCGTCGTCTGGACCGAGATGCGCGTCAGCGACCTTGAACAGGCAACCGCCTTTTTGCCCATGTCCTGTAGAACGGCATGACAGTGACAACCGACACGGGGCCGCAGCCCATGGCCGTATTCCCCGGCGCGAAAGCGGCCGTGGCAGGCCATCTTGTGCAGGGCAAGCCGGCGACCGACAAGACCGGCACCACGATCCGTTTCAACGAGCCCGACACGCTGGACGCATCCCGCGCACTATCTATCGCGACGTGGCCGACCTGATCGGGTCGGGCGTCCCGATCGAAGGCGAGGCCGGCGTGGGCTACCTTATGCGCGAAGGCTATGACCTGCCGCCGCTGGTGTTCACCGCCGATGAAATCGGCGCAGTGACTGCCGGTGCGCGGATGATCCGGCCATGGGGCGGCGCGAACATGGCCGCCGCGGCCGAAGAGGCCTTGGTCAAGATCGCCGCCGTCCTGCCGGACGAGGCGAAATCCCGCACCGATGCCGTCGGGGTTCATGTCATGAATATGCCCGGCATCCGGCCCAATCTGCGCGCCCGCATCGACCAGGCCGAGACGGCATCGAATACCCACGAAAGGGAGCGTCTTGTCTATGCGGACGAGGTAGGTGCCAAGAGCGAACGCAAGGCCCGCCCCCTTGGCCTGTGGTTCTGGGAAAGGTCTGGACGCTGGTCGCATAGTGCGAATTGCACTACGGCTTTCACGTGTTTCGTCTGGACCGGATGTCGGTCATGGAAAACGCCGGTCCGTTCAGGCCCGTCAAGGGACAGACCCTGCGCGACTTCTTCGACGCGCGCGACCGTGCCGGCGACCGTGCCCCCCCCCTTCCTCGCGCTGCGTGAGGCAAGACAGAAGGGGCTCCCGCGCACTCAAGCCTTCATCGACTTCCATTCGAGAAAGCCACTCGCTCTTAGGCGTGGCCCGAGGCCATGGCTTCGGGCAAAAAGGGCATGCAGTAGGTTGGGGGCCGCTTAGCCCTCTTTGGGCGTGACCTGACGGATCAGCCCCTCTTGCGCGACATTGGCGACCAGCCGCCCGTCACGGGTAAAGATGCGGCCACGGTTGAACCCGCGCGCACCGCCTGCCCACGGGCTGTCCATTTCGTACAGCAGCCATTCGTCCATGCGGAAATCATCATGGAACCAGACCGCGTGGTCCAGCGAAGCAAACTGCATGTCTGGGTCCACGAATGCCTTGGCATGACCCACCGTCGCCGTGCCCAAAAGCCCGTAATCCGAGGTAAAGGCCAGCGCGGCGCGGTGCAGCGCCATGTCGTCACCGATATTCCCCGTGACCCGCATCCACATCGACTGCTTGTGCGACCCCAATTCGCGGCTGAACGGCGGGCGCTTGGTGATGGGCCGCATTTCCACCGGCTTGGGCATATTCACCCATTCCAGGAACATCTCGGGCAGTTCGCCCTCCATCTCGGCGGCCAGTTCCAGCTCGGTCTTGACCTCTTCGGGCGGCGGCACGTCCGGCATTTCATCCTGATGGCTCAGCCCCGGTTCAACCACTTGGAAAGAGGCCGCAAGGTTCAGGATCGGCTTGCCGTTCTGAATGGCGACAACGCGGCGGGTCGTGAAACTGCCACCGTCGCGATCGCGTTCAACCTGATACAGCACCGGCTGGGTCGCATCGCCGGGGCGCATGAAATAGCCGTGTAGCGAATGCACGGGACGATCTTCGGCGACGGTCATATTGGCCGCGCGCAGCGCTTGCCCGATCACCTGCCCGCCAAAGGAACGCCCGCGCCCCCCCGGCGTGGCGATCCCGAGAAAGAAATTCTCCTCGACCCGCTCGACCTGAAGGATCCGCACAAGGGAATCGGCCATTTCGGCCCCGGTTGGCTTGGGTTTCTTATCGCTCATCTGGTTCGTCCCCTTGTTCTTTCGGCCCCGTATCGGAGGGCAATTCGGGGCAAAGTGCAAGCCAAACGCGGCGTGCAACGTATCAATGCCCGATCCGCGCCGCATCGCGGCAGGCCGCCCCTTGGGTTTCCAGCTCCAACATGGTGTGCTTGATGCCGAAACCATCGGCCAGCCGGGCCTTGAGCGCCGCACGCAGCGCCTCGGGCGCGACGCTTCCGGCCATCACTACATGCGCCTCCATTCCCAGTTCATGCTCTTGCATCCGCCACAGATGGACATGGTGCAGGCTGTCCACGCCTTCGACGGCTTCCAGCATGGCCATGACCTCCTCCAATGCCGGAGAATCCGGGCTGCCCATCATCAGCACCCGCACCACCGGCCCGATTTCCTGCGCCACGTGCCACAAAATGTATCCGGCGATGGCCAGCGTCACCAAAGGATCCACAAGTCGCCAGTCATACAGCAGGATCAAGGTGCCCGCGACGATTACCGCGACCGATCCCAAAGCATCCATTACGTTGTGCAAGAACGCAGCGCGGATGTTCATGCTGTCCTTGGACGGGCGGAAAACCAGAAGCGCCGTCACAGTGTCGATCAAAAGCGCAATGGCGGCGACAACGACCACGGTCCAACCTTCCACTTCGACCGGATTGAACAGGCGCTGCACCCCTTCGGCGGCCAACCAGACAGCCAGCACCACAAGCGTCACGTAGTTGATAAGCGCCGCGACCACCTCTGCCCGGCCATAGCCAAAGGTCATCGACGCATCGGCGGGGCGGCGCGCAATACGGCGCGCAAAGAAGGCGATCACCAGCGACATCGCATCCGACAGATTGTGCACCGCATCGGCAATCAACGCGAGGCTGCCAGAAAACACCCCCGCAATGATCTGCACCAGTGTCAGTAGGATATTCACGCCAACCGCCATGGCAACACGGCGGTCGCCCTCGACCTCGGCGTGATGGTGGTGGTGATGATGATGGTCGTGCGGCATGTTCGGACCCCTTTCGTGCCTTGCATGCCCAACCATGTAATCCCTACAGTCGCTATAGCTTCAAGAGGAAATGCGCATGTTTTCCATAGGCGAGTTGTCGCGGCGCACTGGCGTCAAGGTCACGACCATCCGGTTTTACGAATCCAAGGGGCTGATCGCCGACCCGGGCCGCAGCGAGGGCGGGCAGCGGCGCTATGGCAACAGGGAACTGGAACGCCTTGCATTCATCCGCCACGCCCGCGATCTGGGCCTGCCGCTGGACAGTATCCGCGCGCTGATCGAAATGAACGGCGCCGACCACAGCACAGCGCATGGCATCGCGCAGGAGCATCTTGCCGATATTCAGGGCCGCATAATCAGACCACAACGGCTGGAATCGGAACTGTCCCGCATCGCAACTGCCTGCAAGGGCGGTGAAAACGCGCCCTGCCGAATCGTCACGGTCTTTGGCGACCATGCCGCCTGCGAGGCCGATCACCGCTAGATGCGCTTAATGCGCCTCGGCCCAGTTGGCGCCTTGGCCCGCATCGACGGTCAGCGGCACGTCCAGCTTCACGGCCGGGTCGCTGGCGTTTTCCATCACGTCTTTCGCCACGCCTGTCAGCTTTTCAACCGCGTCTTCGGCCACTTCGAACAGCAATTCGTCGTGGACCTGCAACAGCATCTTGGCGTCGACCCCTGCGATCGCGGCGGGCATCCGGATCATCGCGCGGCGGATCACATCGGCCGCCGTGCCTTGGATCGGCGCGTTGATCGCCGCGCGCTTCGCAAAGCCCGCGCCGGGGCCCTTGGCGTTGATCTCGGGCGTGTTGATGACGCGGCCGAACAGGGTTTCGACGCGGTTATGTTTCTTCGCAAAGGCGACGGTGTCATCCATGTAGGTGCGGATGCCGGGGAAGCGTTCGAAATAGCGGTCGATAAACCCCTGCGCCTCGGCCCGCGGGATGCGCAGATTGCGGGCTAGGCCAAAGCCGGAAATGCCGTAAATAATGCCGAAATTGATCGCCTTGGCCCGGCGGCGGACCTCGGGTGTCATTTCATCCATCGGCACGTCGAACATTTCCGACGCGGTCATGGCGTGAATGTCCTTCCCGTCGCGGAACGCCTGTTTCAGCGCGTCGATGTCCGCCACATGGGCAAGGATGCGCAGTTCGATCTGGCTGTAATCCAGCGACACCAACACGCGGCCCTCGGGGGCGACGAATGCCTCGCGGATGCGGCGGCCTTCCTCTGTCCGGACGGGGATGTTTTGCAGGTTCGGATCGCTTGACGCCATACGCCCCGTGGTCGCGCCCGTCTGCAAATACGAGGTATGCACGCGCCCGGTTTCAGGGTTGATATGTTCCTGCAAGGCGTCGGTGTAGGTCGATTTCAGCTTTGACAATTGCCGCCAGTCCAGAACGCGGGCGGGCAGGTCATGTTCTGTCGCCAGGTCCTCCAGAATATCCGCGCCGGTCGAATATTTGCCGGTCTTGCCCTTCTTGCCGCCCTCAAGCCCCATCTTGTCGAACAGGATTTCACCCAGCTGCGCCGGCGAGCCGACGTTGAAACTTTCGCCGGCCAGGTCGTAAATCTCGGCCTCCAGCCCGGCCATTTTCTGGGCAAAGGCATTGGACATGCGCGACAGCACATTTCGGTCCACCTTGACCCCGTGCATTTCCATCTGCGCCAGCACCGGCACCAGCGGGCGTTCCAGCGTTTCGTAAACGGTGGTGACATGGGCCTGATGCAACTGCGGTTTGAACATTTCCCACAGGCGCAAGGTGATGTCGGCATCCTCGGCGGCGTATTTCACCGCCTCTTCCAACGGTACGCGGTCAAAGGTGATGGCGGATTTGCCGCTGCCGATCAGATCCTTGATCGGGATCGGGTTGTGGCCCAGATAGCGTTCGGAAAGCGCGTCCATACCATGCCCGTGCAAGCCCGCGTTCATCGCGTAGGACATCAGCATCGTGTCGTCGATGGGCGCGACATTCACACCATTGCGGGCGAAAATCTTGGCATCGTATTTCATGTTCTGCCCGATTTTCAGGATGCTATCATCCTCCAGCACCGGCTTCAGCACGGCGAGGCATTCATCCACCGGCATCTGCCCCTCGGCCAGCTGGTCCGACCCGAACAGATCGTCCGAGGCACCGGCCTTGTGGATCAGCGGGATATAACAGGCATCGCCCGCCTCGACACAAAGTGAGATACCGACCAGGTCGGCCTTCATCTCGTCCAGGCCGGTGGTTTCGGTGTCCACGGCGACATAGCCACGCTCGCGGATCAGGGCGATCCAACGGTCCAGCGCGGCGCGGTCCTTGACCCATTCATAGGCATCGGGGTTGAAGGGCCTGGCCTCGGGCGTCGCGGCGGCCTCTGGCTCGGCACCGCCGGGATCGGTGTCCATGATCGCGGGCGGCTCTACCCCCAACTGGTCGGAAATCCGCTTTGTCAGGGTGCGGAACTCCATCTCGACCAGGAATTCCAGCAGCTTTTCAGGGTCCGGCTCACGCAGTTCCAGATCGTCCAACGTGAAATCCAGCGGCGTGTTGCAATCCAGTTCGACCAGCTTTTTCGACAACTCGATCTGGTCGCGCTTATCAATCAGGGTCTGACGGCGCTTGGGTTGTTTGATTTCCTCGGCGCGGTCCAGCAGCGTTTCCAGATCGCCGAAGTCGTTGATCAGCAAGGCAGCGGTCTTGATTCCGATGCCCGGGGCGCCCGGCACGTTATCAACCGAATCCCCGGCAAGCGCCTGCACATCCACCACCCGTTCGGGGCCGACGCCGAATTTTTCGATCACGCCGTCACGGTCGATGCGCTTGTTCTTCATCGCGTCCAGCATTTCGACGCCATCGCCCACAAGCTGCATCAAATCCTTGTCGGACGAGACAATCGTCACCCGCCCGCCCAGATCGCGCGCCTGGCAGGACAGGGTGGCGATGATATCATCGGCCTCGTATCCCTCCAGCTCTTCGCAGGCGATGTTAAACGCCTCTGTCGCGCGGCGGGTCAGGGGGATTTGCGGGCGCAAATCTTCGGGCATGGCCTCGCGATTGGCCTTGTATTGATCATACATATCGTTGCGAAACGTATGGCTGCCCTTGTCGAAAATCACCGCGATATGGGTGGGGGCATCAGGGCCATGGTCACCGTCGATATAGCGTTGCAGCATATTGCAAAAGCCCGCAACGGCGCCGATCGGCAGGCCATCGGATTTGCGCGTCAGCGGCGGCAGCGCGTGATAGGCACGAAAGATAAAGGCCGATCCGTCAATCAGGTGCAGATGGCATCCTTTGCCGAAATTCCCGCTCATACCCTATCCTCCGGCAATCTACGCGCATGGCATCTTGTGCCACGCATCGGCGCGGGCTTCCAGCGGCAGTTTCAGCGGAAGGTCTGACCTTTCGGAAAGCTCAGACCTTACCTTCGAAATCCTTGTGGACATATTTGCAATCGCAATAGGGGCATTCGACAAAGCCGGTATCTTCGGGAATTTGCAGCCAGACGCGCGGGTGGCCCAATGCTCCCTCGCCACCGTCACAGGCGATACGGTATTTGTCCACGATCTTGGTTTCGGGCGCTGCGATCGTCATGCTGGACCATCCCTTTGGCTGTCTTGCGATTGTCTGTTGTTATGGGCGATCAGGAACTGACTGGCAAGGGGCCAAGCCCTCTTCCGTGAATCCCCGCAAGCGCCTAATCTACCCGGACAGGGGAGGGCACGAACATGCACACAGGACGATGCTATTGCGGCGACATCACCTATGAAATCAAGGGCGAGGCGCTGATGAAGGGCCAGTGCCATTGCCGCGAGTGCCAATATATTTCCGGCGGGGGCGCGAATTTCTTTATGGTCATGCCCGAAGATGGCTTTCGCTACACCAAGGGAACGCCCGCGCAGTTCACCCGCGATGATCTGGAGGCCCCGCGCACCCGCGATTTCTGCCCGCGCTGCGGCACGCATCTGCTGACGCGGCGGGCAACGGGTGGTGTGGTGATCGTCAAGGTGGGCACGCTGGATGATCCGGTCGCGGCCTATGGCAGGCCGGAAACCGCGATCTTCACCATCGACCAGCAGCCGTGGAACATCGTGGCGGAAGATATACCTTGCTTCGAACGGATGCCGCCGCGCTGAACCGCGCAGCGGCAAGCCGGATCAATCGCGCGGCGGCTGCACCATGCGGCCCATGCGACGACCGCCCAGCAGGTGGACATGCAGGTGCGGCACCTCTTGCACGCCGTCCTCGCCCGCATTGGAAATCGCGCGGAAACCCTTGTCGCCCGTGTCCGATTCAATGCCCAACATGGTGCAGACCTTGCCAATGCAGCGCATGAAATCGACGATTTCCGCATCCGAGGCAGCATTGCAGAAATGGTCGTAGGTGACATAAGGGCCTTTCGGGATCACCAGCACATGCACCGGTGCCTGCGGCTGGATGTCGTGAAAGGCCAGGGCGTGTTCCGTTTCCAGCACGGTGTTGTTCGGAATCTCGCCGCGCAGGATCTTGGCAAAGATGTTCTGGTCGTCATAGGCGTAGGGCATCGGCCACCTCAGTCAGCAAACAGGTAATGAGTTTCCGCTATTTCCTGCGCTTTCTCTTGCGAAATGGCAAGGAAGCGGGCCAGCCGCGCGGCGTTTTCCTCGGGCGGGAGCGCCTCTCGCATCCGGTGGAAATTCTCGTAATCGGCATCGCGGATGCGATCCGATTCAAAGGTCATGTCCTGCCGGATCGTGGGCAGCAGCCGTTCCAGCGTTTCACGCGCTGTCTGTTCCCCCGCCAGCCCGACCCGCTTGGCATGGCCGATCAGGTAGTCATCGGTGAACTGGCATTCAACTTCCAGAATTCGGGTGATCGACCGGTCCGAGGCGAAATCGTTCAGCAGTTCGATATTGTTCGGATCCATGCAGACGATCAACTGGTTGGTGTCGTAGTAATCGAACAACATCCGCATCAGCGCGCGGCGGTGCCGGGTCCGTTTGCCAAGGGTTGCCTGAATCCCGCCCAGATCGGGCAGATCGGTGTCTTCTTCGTTGAACAGGTAATCGATGGCCGGAATATTCGTGACCTGCCGTACCTTTTCCATCAGCCGCTTGGCAACATGCCATTTCTTGCAGACCACGATCATCAGCTCGCGTTCGCGGCCAAGGGTCGATTCCGTTTCCCAGAACCGGCTGGCAAAGCGCCGCCCGATCCGACCGCGCCCGGTCAGGAACTTGAACAGGCTGCGTCCTTCATTCGATATCTGGAAAGGCACACCCTCGGCGGCATAAAGATCGCCCAGACGGTTTTTCAGCTCTTTCGCCTCGGGGCTGATCTTGCGTGCGAACAGGAAATCCTGTGACAGAAGCAAGTCATAGTGATCGTTATAGAACGTCACCGGCATCCCGTAGTCCGAGAACATGAGGAAGGTCAGCGTGCGCGTCTCGATCTCGTCCTCGGGGATCAGGTGACGCACAAGGGTCTGGAAGAATGTCTCGTCCGGAATCCAAGTGGTGCGGAAAAACCGCATCACGTCCTTGCGCTGGCGGGTGAAATCCAGAATCCATTCAACGGTGCGGCGGCGCAGGCACCACCACTGGCTGCCGATCTGAACCTGGATGTCATGCGGTATCTCGCGCGTCAGGCCGAACTTCTGTTGCAACTTGAAAGAGGTGTAGAACCGCCATTTCTGCGTGCGTTCATTGAAGAAGTGCCTGTAAATCAGGCGGTCGCGCTTCATCCCCGTCTTGATCCAGTCGCTTTCGAAGAAATCGAAACTTTCGACGTAGTCGACCTCGCGCCGGTCAAGGAACTCATGCGCGTATTCGGCCGATTTGATCGCCATGCAATCGCCGGACAGCATGTAGAAATGGGTGGCGCGCGGGAAGGCATCGACCGCCGCTTCGACGGCATAAAGCGTCGCCTGCACAAGGCTCCACTCGCCCCAGCCGCATTTGATCCGCTTGCGGGCGAAGGTGACGTTGGGGTTGTCTTTCAGCGCCGTCCTGATCTTGGCAAAATGTTCGGGTTTTGCACGCGCATCGAAGTGGATCGACATATAGTCGCCCACAGCGGTCAGCCGTTCTGCCTGCTTGATGATGGCATCCGGATCCTTGTGGCAGAGCAGGATGAATGCGATTTTTGCCATTCTGGAAACGAAAGCCCCTGTTTACGGTGATTGTTTATCTAGATAATGATGAAGACGCATTGAATAAACACACTTTCTTTGGTTTTTTCTGTGCATGTATAACGCGCCGGCAACAAGTGCCGTCAACGGAGGCAAGAGTATGGGTTTTCCCGGAACATGGATGACCGAAAGTGAAAGCGTGGTCTACCGCGTGGTGCCGAAATGCGCCTGCTCGACCATCGGTCAGATCATGTATTATTCCGACCATGGAGAGTTCTTCGATGGCGACATCCATGATGCTACCGGCGGGATGCACAAGTGGGCGATCGAAGACAGCCAACCGCTGATCGAGGCGAACGTGAAAGGGCATAAATCCTATGCGTTCACATGCGTGCGCAACCCTTATACGCGGGTTCTGTCGTCGTTCTTCGACAAGATTTGCGGCATCCAGCGCAACGGCAAACGCTATCGCAACAACTTGGTGCCGCTGCTGATTCAGAAATACGGGATCGAGGTTGGCGGCGAGGATGGTAAAGAAGAATTCGACCAGATCCAGTCGTTTCGCCGCTTTCTGCTGTTCGTGCGCGACACCATCCGCTGGCGCCGCCCGATGGACCCCGACATTCACTGGTCGGCCATGTTCGGTCATGTATCCACGTTCATCGTGAACGGCGGCACCTACGACAAGATTTTCTGGACCGAGCAGTTCAACGAAGGCATGGACGACGTTCTGAAGGCGATCAAGACGCCGAAGCAGGTGAACCTCAAGAATATCCCGCGGTTTAACGAATCCGAAGGGCACGGGCCGAAACGCGCCCATCCGGTCGAGGATTACTTCGACGATCTGTCGATGCACCTGATCTATGAAATCTACAAACGCGACTTCGACCTGTTCAAATACGATTTCGAAGATCCGTCCAACAAGATGCCGATTGGCGAAATTGACCTGGACGAGGTTCACGCGAAACTGGGAGAATAGGCGAACATAAAAACGGGGACCAATGCCCCCCGTTTTTCATGCCTTGGGTCCGGGCAAAATCAGCCGATCAACCCCGCCTCTTCGAACAGTTTGGCCAAGTCCGCCTCGGGGCGGGCGCCGAAATGACTGATCACCTCGGCCGCGGCCACGCAGCCCATGCGGCCCGAGACCTCCAGCGACGCACCCGTGGCATAGCCATACAGGAAACCCGCCGCGAACTGGTCACCCGCGCCGGTGGCATCCACCGGGGTGATTTCCGTCACCGGCACAACGGCCTCTTCCTCGCCCTGCACCAGCACGACGTCGTGGCCCGAACGGGTGCAGACGATCAGACCCGATTCGCGCGACGCGGTTTCGAGCGCGAAACCCAAGTCGTCGGTTTCATACAGCGACTTCCACTCGTGTTCGTTGCCGATCACATAGTCCAATTCGCGGACCAACTGCCGGAAATCGGCCCGGTGCCGGTCCACGCAGAACGGATCAGACAGAGCGATGCCTGCCTTGCCGCCGCCCTTGCGGCAGGCTTTGGCCGCCGCCTCGAACGCCTCTTTCCCCTTGGGCTTGTCGTAAAGATAACCCTCAAGAAACAAGATTTCGGCCCCGCCAGCCACGTCCTCAGGGACGTCGCGCGGTCCAAGTTCGGCGGAAATGCCCAGATAGGTGTTCATCGACCGCTCGCCATCGGGCGAGACGAAGATCATTGAACGCGAGGTCGGCAATTCGCCACCCTCCACCGGCGGGTTCACGAAATCGGTGCCGTCGGCGGCCATTTCCGCCGCATAGAACCGGCCCAGCGCATCGTTATGCACGCGCCCGATAAACCCCGTGGACAGGCCCAGATTGCCCAGCCCTGCCAGCGTGTTGGCGACCGAGCCGCCCGGCGCCTGTGTGCGGCTTTCCATACCAGCATAAAGCATCTCGCCGCGCTCACGCTCGACCAGTTGCATGATGCCTTTCTCGATTCCCATCAATTCAAGGAAGGAATCGTCGGATTGCGTGATCACGTCCACGATAGCGTTGCCGATGCCGACAACCTTATAGTTTTTCATTCGGTTTTTCCGCGAATTGGCACAGATCGCGGATATGGCAAGCCGCGCATTTCGGTTTACGCGCAACGCAGATATACCGCCCGTGCAGGATCATCCAATGATGCGTGTGCTGCTGGAAATCGACCGGCACGTTGTCCTCGATCGCGCGTTCCACCGCGACGACATCCTTGCCGGGGCAGATGCCCGACCGGTTGCCGAGGCGGAAAATATGCGTGTCCACCGCCTGCGCCGGATAGTGCCACCACATGTTCAGCACCACGTTCGCGGTCTTGCGCCCGACACCGGGCAGCGATTGCAGGGCAGCGCGTGAATTGGGCACCTCGCCGCCGTATTCCTCGTGCAGGATATTCGACAGCTTGATCACGTTCTTGGCCTTTTGCCGAAACAGGCCGATGGTCTTGATATGTTCGGTCAGGCCTTCTTCGCCCAGTGCCAGCATCTTTTCCGGCGTGTCGGCGATTTTGAACAGCGCCTTTGTGGCCTTGTTCACGCCCGCATCTGTGGCCTGCGCCGACAGGGCCACGGCCACCACCAGCGTAAAGGCGTTGACGTGGTCCAACTCTCCCTTGGGTTCGGGTTCGGCCGCCTGAAAGCGGGTAAAGACCTCCCGCAGGGTCTGGTAATCCATCTGCTTTGCCATGGTCCAGCTATGCCCTTTCTGTCGCCGCACGGCAAGCCGCGCCCTTATTGATAAAATTGCGCGGAATAGGTCGGGGGTAAAGCGGGGTATTTAGGGCAGCGTTAAATGCAATCGGCTTTTATCGGGATAACCCGGAGGGACTGAAATGACGACTGCCGACTTGCCGATGTCCGGCCTTGGACCAGGCACTATCCTGATGACGAGCGAAGGCGAGATGCCTGTCGAATGGCTGGCGCCCGGCGACAAGGTGCTGACCCGTGATCGCGGGGCACAGCCGGTTCTTTGGGTGAAACGGGTGCGCGCCAGTGCCCCCGGGAGCATGACGCTACCCGATCCGGTTGTGCTGTTTCCCGGCGATTGCGGCCGCGCCGCCATCCCTTGGGAAAAGCTGCGCCTGTCGCCCGGTCACCGCGTGTTGCTGCGCCTGCCCGAAGTCGAGTTGAACTTTGCCGAGAAAGAGGTGCTGGCCAGCGTGTCGGACCTGTCGCGCCGGTCCAATGCACGGCCTGATCCCGAAATGGGGCCGCTGGTTTACCATCACATCGTCATGCCACGCCACGAATTGATTTTGGCGGGCGGTCTGTGGGTCGAAAGCACCGATGCCGCCATGGCCGCGCAACTGGATGCCCCCAATGTGGTGCGCCGCTCCTCCGATCTGTTCCAGCCGGGGGCGAAAACCGTGCGCATGTGCCTTACTTCGACCGAAGCGCAGTTGATCCGCACGGCAACCCCGTCCGATATGCCCCTGATGGATCTCATCGCGGCCTGATCCGTCCTAAACCGCATTTTTCGGGTCGCGCCATCCGACCCCGCGCCCTAGGTTCATCCATGGAACCGGAGGGCAAACATGCTGCAACGCGACACAGAACAGGGTTACCATTTTCACGTCATGCGCCGTGCCATCGACGCGATTGATGCCGCCGATGGGCCGCTCTCGCTGGATCAGCTCGCCACCAAAATGGATATGTCGCCCGCGCATTTCCAACGCCTGTTTTCGCAATGGGCCGGTGTGTCGCCGAAACGCTATCAACAACATTTGCAACTGGATCAGGCGAAAAGGATGCTGGCCAGCAACATGACCACCCTTGCCACCAGTCACGAACTGGGCCTGTCCGGCACGGGCCGCCTGCATGATCTGTTCATCAAATGGGAGGCGATGAGCCCCGGCGAATTCGCCCGCAAAGGCGCAGGGCTGACCATTTATTGGGACTGGTTCGACAGCCCCTTTGGCCCGTCACTGGCCATGGGCACCGAACGCGGGTTGTGTGGCATCGCCTTTTCATCCGAAACCGGCCCCGATGCCGCGATGCAGGATATGACCGCGCGTTGGCCCAATGCCGGCTTCATACAGGACGGCGCGCCACTGGCCCCCCATATCCAAACGGCCTATGCGCAAAAGGGCGAAACCCGCCTGCATATGATCGGCGCGCCCTTCCAGATTAAGGTATGGGAGGCCTTGCTGCGCATTCCATCGGGGCAGGTCACCACCTATTCCGAAATCGCGCAAAGCATCGGCAACCCCCGCGCCGTGCGCGCCGTTGGCACCGCCGTGGGGCGCAATCCGGTCAGCTGGCTGATTCCCTGCCACCGCGCGTTGCGCAAATCCGGCGCGCTTGGCGGGTATCACTGGGGCCTGCCTGTAAAGCGCGCGCTTCTGGCCTATGAATCCGCCCGAGCCGACTCTTAGGCGGAATCTTGCCGATCCATCCGTGCTGTGCTGTTGGTGCCGCGCCATTCCACGCCCTATAAACACCGTGACCGGGCCGAAATGGCCCGCATAAAGAGAGGCACGAAATGATCCGAGCATCCAAAGCCGTTCTGCTGCTGGCAGGCGCATCCCTTTTGACCGCAACAGCCTGCACCGATCCGGCCATGGTCTCGCCCAATGACCCCAACAAGAACGCCAAGCAGGGCGCGCTTCTGGGTGGCCTGATCGGTGGCGTGACCGGCGCGCTAGTGTCCGACAACAAGGGCAAGGGCGCAATCATCGGTGCCGCTGTCGGTGCAGGCGCGGGCGCGCTGGTGGGCACCAACCTAGACAAGCAAGAGGCCGAACTGCGCCGCGATCTGGGTGGCAGCGCCACCATCACCAACACCGGCGACAGGCTGATCGTGACCATGCCGCAGGATATCTTGTTCGACACCGACAGCGCCACGCTGCGCCCGACCCTGCGCAGCGATCTGCAAACGGTTGCCGCCAGCCTCAACACCTATCCGGGCACCACGGTGCAGGTTCTTGGCCATACCGACAACACGGGCGATGCGGCCTATAACTATGACCTCAGCCAGCGCCGCGCCGGTGCCGTCTCGGCCGAGCTGATCGCCGCGGGCGTCGCGCCCAGCCGCATTCAGGCCATCGGCCGAGGCGAGGAACAGCCCGTCGCATCCAACCTGACCCCCGAAGGGCGCGCGCAAAACCGCCGCGTGGACATCGTGATCCTGCCCAACGGCTGATCCCTTTCCATTCCGAAAGACCCGAACGCCCCGCCATTCGCGGGGCGTTTTCTTTTGCGAACGTTGTTTGTGCATTGGCGCAGGCTGACTTTTCCGCAACGCGGCATATGTCATGCCCAGCACGGAAAACCACAGACAACCCAAGGATCGCACCATGACCACGCATAAACTGATCGGCCTTTCCGGCTCACTGCGGGCCGCCTCTTACAACAGCAAACTTCTGGCCGATGCCGCGCGCCATTATGGCAATGCCGATTATGCCGAAGGCGACCTGCGCCTGCCCCTGTATGATGGCGATCTTGAAGCCGCCGACGGTATCCCGCCAGAGGTTCGGAAACTGGCCGAACAGATCACCGCAGCAGACGCGGTGCTGATTGCGACCCCTGAATACAACAAGGGCATTTCCGGTGTGCTGAAAAACGC
The DNA here is from genome assembly GCA_002366795.1 of Rhodobacteraceae bacterium UBA3069. Lineage (GTDB taxonomy): Bacteria > Pseudomonadota > Alphaproteobacteria > Rhodobacterales > Rhodobacteraceae > UBA3069. The sequence continues at coordinate 41,734 of DFBX01000100.1, forward strand.
GCTGGACTGGATCAGCCGCGCGGGAACCGGGGCGGGCAACAGCCCCCTCAAGGAAAAACCCGTTGCGATCCTCTCCGCCTCCTCTGGCCGCGCGGGGGGCGAGCGCGCGCAAATGATGCTGCGCTGGTGCCTGATGCCGTTCCAGACCCGCCTGCTGCAAGGGCCTGAAGTTCTGGTCGCACAAACCCACACCCAATTCGACGACGATCACCGCCTGACCGGCGACATAAACCTGAAAACGTTGCAAGGGCTGATGACCGCCCTGAAAGCCGAGGTGGAACGCTAAACCCTACACCGGATTGGCGATTTCCAGCAGGTTGCCATCAGGGTCACGGATATAGATCGACAAGATCGGCCCCGTGGCCCCGGTGCGCTGCACCGGCCCTTCCTCGACCGCGACGCCCTGCGCGACCAAATGCGCCTGCCATTGCAGCAGGGGCCGTTCGGTCAGGAAACACAGGTCGGCCGATCCGGGCTGCACATTGCGCGCCTTGGGGGCGAACTCGGCCCCATCGCGGTGCAGGTTGATTTTCTGTGCGCCAAATTTCAGAGCGGTGCGGCTACTGCCATCGGCTGGGGTAAAGGTTTCGGCCTCCATCCCCAATACGCCTTGATAAAAATCCACCGTGGCGGCGATATCCGCCACAGTCAGCACCAGATGATCCAGACTGTGCAGTTTCATTTCCAGATTGCTCCTGTGGCGTGGCAGTTCTAGCTTGCTTTGCATGAAGAATGCCCTTGCCGATAGCACCCGTCAAACCGATGTTCTGGACCCCGCCCGCGCCCGCGCTTGCCAGGTGATGCTGGGGCAAGAACCGACCATTGCCGCGGGCGATGCCTTGCCACCGTTTTTCCACCAGCTTTATTTCTGGGATGCGCAACCGACCGGTGCGCTGGGCCGCGACGGGCATCCGCGCACCGACACCGGCCTGATCCCGGACATGGGCCTGCCGCGCCGGATGTGGGCGGGTGGGCGACTGGAATTTCATGCGCCGCTGCTGGCGGGGGTAGAGGCGGTGGAAACCTCGGCCATTCAAGCGACAAACCGCAAAGAGGGGCGCACCGGCCCGCTGGCCTTCGTCACGCTGCGGCACGAGTTCTGGCAGGGCGGCGCGCCCTGCGTCACCGAATATCAGGATTTGGTGTATCGGGAGGAGGCCAGGCCCGATGCGCCCAGACCCGCCACGCGCCCCGCCGCAACGGATGAGGACGCGGCAGAGGCGCACTCTTTCGACAGCACGCTATTGTTCCGATATTCCGCGCTGACCTTCAACGGCCACCGCATCCATTACGATCTGGATTACGCCCGCGATGTCGAAGGCTATGCCGGGCTGGTCACGCATGGGCCTTTGCTGGCACAACTGTTGATGCTGATGGCCGAACGGCAGCAAGGCCCGCTCAAGGCATTTTCCTTCCGCGCGGCATCCCCCGTCATGCATTTCGAAACGGTAGATACCTGCTGGAAAGCGGACGGCACCATGTGGGTGCGCGGACCGGACGGGCGGCTTTGCGTGGAGGCGGAGGCGACCAGCTAAAAGGTGGCGCGACCGACTGGCTAAAGGCTTGCCTCGGGCCGGAAGCCTTCGGGGATATTGTCCTGCCCGTCCAGCATCAGGTCGGCCATCACCTCGCCCACCTTGGGGGCCATGCCGAAGCCGATCTTGAACCCGCCATTGGCGATGAACCCGTCCTGCGTCGGATGGCGGCCCAACACAGGCGCACGGCTGCGGGCGCGGGGGCGGACGCCTGCCCAACGCTCGATCACCTCGGCCCCTTGCAGGACAGGCACGGCGGCGGCGGCGCGCGCCAGAACATCGTCCAACTGCCCGTCAGTGCTGCGCGGGTCGTCATAATACCGCTCGCTGGTCGATCCGATCGCGACGGTGCCATCCACATGCGGGATGACATGCAGCGTATTGGCATAAAGCTGCGGCGCATCGGGGCGGTTCTGCCGCAGCAGTGCCGCCTGCCCCTTGACCCCGTTGCCAAAGGCGCGCGGGCGTTCGGCGCTGATCTCCTCCAGCCCCGCCACGCCGGTTGCCCAGAGAACCGGACCGTCCGTTGCGCCCTCTGTCAGAACCTCGCCCCCCTTGGCGCGGATCGCCCCCACTAGGGCAGCGCAGGCCAAACGCGGGTGCATCCGCGCTGAAAGCGTGTCGTGGATCAGCAAACCCGTGGGCGTTTGCGGTGCCCATGCCCCGGCCTGATCCGCCGCGATCACCTGCCATTCGGCGCGGCCCTGCCAGAACTCTGCCGCGCTTGCCTCGCGTGCGCGGGCCAAGGCCTCTCCGCCCTCGACCACGGGCTGCAAACGGCCCGTACGGCCATAACCCGTTGGGAGGCCCGACACCGCAGACACTTCGGACCACCACGCTTCGGCCATCAACAGGCTGTCCAGTTGAAAGGCTTTCTTGTCATTCCAGTTTTCCGGCACATGTGGGGCCAATGCGCCGACGATGCCGCCGCTGCTGCCCGCGCCCGGCCCGTAGGGGTCAATCACCCGCACCCGCGCCCCGCGCCGCGCACAGGCCCAAGCCACGGACAGGCCGAACGCGCCCGCCCCCATGATCGTTACATCTGCCATTGCAAACCCCTGCGCCGCTCTGCATGTTCGGCCAAAGTCGGTGCGCCTTTTTGACCGAATTCTCAACCCCTTTGATATGGAATTGCGCGATGCGAAGCCAGTATGCCCAGCTAGAATGGCGTGACGGTGCCGTGCCGGTCTCGACCCGGTTCGATGACCCCTATTTCAGCCTTGCGGGGGGCCTTGATGAAACACGCCATGTGTTTCATGCGGGCAACGATCTGCCCGCACGGTTTCAAGGCGGGTTCCACATCGCCGAACTGGGGTTCGGCACGGGGCTGAATTTCCTGGCCACATTGCAGGCATGGCGGACCAGCGGCGCGCAAGGCAAACTGCGCTTCACCTCGTTCGAAGCGTTCCCGATGGCGATGCCCGACCTGATCCGCGCCCTGTCGCACTATCCCAAATTGTCGGTCGATGTGCTGATTGACAAGGCCGCGCCAAAGGTGATCCCGCGTATCGAGGGCGCAGATTTCACCCTGACCGTGATCGAGGGCGACGCCCGCGATACCCTACCGGACTGGCAAGGTAAGGCGGATGCATGGTTTCTAGACGGGTTCTCGCCCGCCAAGAACCCCGAATTATGGAGCCCCGAATTGATGGCCGAAGTCGCCCGCCACACTGCAAAGGGCGGCACGGCGGCGACCTATACCGCCGCCGGTTTCGTACGGCGCGGGCTGGAGGATGCCGGGTTCGAGGTGGAGAGAACCCCCGGTTTCGGGCGCAAACGCCACATGACCGTGGCCAAGCTGCCGGAATGAGCGCGGTTCAGAACACCCGCCTTGGCATCATACTGATGGTGGCGACGACGTTTGTTTTCGCCATGCAGGACGGAATCTCGCGCCATTTGGCGGGGGAATATAACGTGCTGATGGTGGTGATGATCCGCTATTGGTTCTTTGCCCTGTTCGTGATGGCCGTGGCCGGTCGGCAGGCGGGGGGATTGCGCCGTGCGGCCGCCACGTCGCAACCATTGCTGCAAGCGTTTCGCGCGCTGCTGCTGATCACGGAAATCTGTGTGATGATCTGGGGCTTTACCCGTCTGGGGCTGGTGGAAAGTCATGCGGTGTTTGCCAGCTATCCGCTGCTGATCGCCGTGCTGTCCGGCCCCGTTCTGGGCGAATCCGTCGGTTGGCGCAGGTGGGCCGCCATCGGGGTCGGTTTCCTCGGGGTGCTGATCATCCTGCAACCGGGCATCGGCGTGTTCCAGCCCGACGCGGTGATCCCGCTGGCCTCGGCCCTGATGTTCGCGCTTTACGGATTGCTGACCCGTTATGCCGCGCGGCGCGACAGCGCGGCGACCTCTTTCTTCTGGACGGGCACGGTGGGGGCCGTGGGCATGACCGCCATCGGCTTCTTTTATTGGGAGCCGATGACCGCGCCCGACTGGGGCTGGATGGCCGCGCTTTGTGTGACCGGTGCGCTTGGCCACTACACCCTGATCCGCTGCTACGAGGTGGCCGAGGCCAGCGCAGTGCAGCCCTTTGCCTATCTGCAACTGGTCTTTGCCTCGACCCTTGGCGTGCTGGTTTTCTCCGAAAATATCCGGCCAGAGGTCGCCATAGGCGCGGGGCTGATCGTGGCGGCCGGCCTGTTCACCCTATGGCGAGAGCGGCAAAATCGTTGATCCGGTCAATTCGCGGCTGAACGGCACCGGATGCGGGTTCAGCCCCAGCCGCGCGCGATACACCGGCAGGCTTTCGGACACGCGCATCACATAGTTCCGCGTTTCGGAAAACGGGATATGTTCGATCCAGTCGATCACATCCATGCCACCATTGCGCGGATCGCTCATCTCCTCCATCCAAAGGTCGGGGCGGCTGGGGCCGGCGTTATACCCGGCGGCGATCATCGTCACATTGCCATCGAAACGCCGTGCCAGTTTCGCAAGGTATCCGCTGCCCAGAGTCGCGTTATAGGACCAGTCCGATAGTACGCGGCTGGCCTGATGCTCCAGCCCCAATTCCTGGGCGGTTTCGGCGGCGGTGGCGGGCATCAGCTGCATCAGGCCCTGCGCCCCCGCCCCGCTGACCACGTTCGGGTCAAATTCGGATTCGCGGCGCGCGATGGCCAGCGACATTTCTGGAGGGACGGGCAGGCGCATCTTGGACAGTGGATGCAGCGCGTAATAGGGGCGCGGCAGGGTCAGTCCGCGCCGCGCAGCCTGCTTGCCGATCATCACCGCCAGGTGCGGCTGGCCCAACTCCACCGCCATGTCGCCCAACAGGGCAAGATCAACCGGTTCAAGGCTTTCGGAGAGATGGGTCAGGAACTGCTCCGACAGGCTTAGCTGGCCCGCGTTCTGCGCCAGCACGGCGGCCTGATAGACCTTGGACCTGGTAAAATTCGACTCGCGCCAGTTGCCCGCCTGCGGCGGACCGGCAAGCGTTGGATCGAACGGTAGCCCCGCCCGTTCCGCGGCCAACAGCCCATAGAAAGAGGTCTGGTATTTCGCCCCGTATGCGTATGACCCCATCGCCGCCTCGGTATCGCCCAGCGCCTCTTGCGCGCGACCGATCCAGTACCCCGCACGGCCAAGGGAAATCGGCGTGTCCACCGCGCTGCGGAACCGCTGGAAATGGTCCAGCGCACGTTCCGGCGCTTTCAGATAGCGCAGGGACAGATAGCCCGACAGCCATTCCAGTTCGGCGAATTTGCTGCCCTCTGACAGATGGTGATTGGCGGCCAGCCGATACGCCAGATCGGGCTTTCGGTCACGCATCAGCGAATGGGACACATAGCGCCGCCAACTTGCCCATTCCTCGGGTCGGCCAAGGCTGCGCACGGTTTCGGAACGGGAGAGGGCAAGCTCTACCGCGTCATCCGTCAGACCCTTGCGCACACGCCACTGGAACCGTTCATAGGCCAGCCCCGGATCACCGATCAGCGTGTCGGGCACCGCGTCGATCAGCGCATTCACCCCATCGGACTGGCCACGACGCAGGGCCATGCGCGCACGGGCCAACGCCTGCCAACCCGTCGATACAAGCGGCAGCATCCGTTCGGCATCGCCGTTCAGACCGCGCCACAAAAGCATATCCAGACGCGCCTCGTGGTGCCAGGCCAGAAGCGCGCCATGCCTCGCCAGCATGGCGTCATGCTCGCTGGCGGTCAGGTCCATCTCGCGCCACGCCTTGACCAGTTCGACATCTGCATCGCCCCCCTGCCCCGCTGCACGATGGGCATCCGACAGGATCATCACGCCGGTGCCGGTCTGTGGCGGGTACCCCTTGAAAAACGCCATGACCAGCGCCGAATCGGCCCCTTCCATTGCCCCCTCGCTGCGCTTGCGCAGGTATTGAAGGCCGGGCCAGTCGGGGTGGTCCGCCAAAAAGCGCACTACATCCTCGGCATTACCCAGCCCGGCGCGCAGGTGGAACCACTCCACCAGTTCCGGCCCGCCCGCGCCGGCCCGCAGGCCCAGCGCGCGCGCATTGTCCCAATTACCACTGCGGATTGCATCAATGGCCGAGGCAAGCGGGCGCGGGCCGGGCGTTTCGGCCCGAAGCGGCACGGCAGCCACGGCCAAGGCGGCAATCAGGGTCAGGGGGCGCAACATCTCTTGCTTTTTTCCGATCAAAGAGGGATAGACGCCTGCAATCTAGAAGGCCCCTGCCCGCTTCTCAATTCACAAATCTGGCAGGTGAGGCTTCTGGCCCGAATACGCCGGCGGAATACCCCGCCATATGGTAGAAAGGAGCGTGTCATGTTCAAAGGATCTATTCCTGCCCTGGTCACGCCGTTCAAGAACGGCGAACTGGATATCGACACGCTCAAGAAGCTGGTCGAGTGGCATATCGGCGAAGGGTCCACCGGGTTCGTGCCCGTCGGAACCACGGGCGAAAGCCCGACTCTGACCCACCGCGAGCATGAGCAGGTCATCGAAGAGGTCGTGCGCGCCGCTGCGGGCCGCGTGCCGGTGATCGCCGGGGCCGGGTCGAACAACACGCTGGAGGGCATCCGCCTGATCCAGCACGCCGAAAAAGTCGGTGCCGATGCCGCGCTGGTGGTGACACCCTATTACAATAAGCCCACACAACGTGGGCTGATCGCACATTTCACCGCGATGCACGACTGCTGCACCCTGCCGATCATAATTTACAACATCCCCGGCCGTTCCGCCGTGGACATGACGCCGGACACCATGGGCGAACTGGCAAAGCTGCCGCGTATCGTTGGGGTCAAGGATGCCACCGGCGACCTGTCCCGCGTGCCGAAACAGCGCATCACCTGCGGCGCGGATTTCATCCAGCTGTCGGGCGAGGACGCGACCGCATTGGGTTATAACGCGCATGGCGGTCAGGGCTGCATCTCGGTCACGGCCAATGTCGCGCCGCGCCTGTGCGCCGAATTCCAAAAAGCTACGCTGGAAAATGATTACCCCAAGGCGCTTGGGCTGCTGGACCGCTTGATGCCCCTGCACGAAGCGATCTTTGCCGAGCCGGGCGTGGCCGGCGCGAAATACGGCATGGCGAAGCTGGGCCTGTGTTCGGACGAGGTGCGCCTGCCGCTTACCGATCTTTCCGACGCGACCAAGGCCAAGATGGACGCGGCCATGCGCCACGCTGGCCTGCTGAACTGATTTGAAGGGTGGTGGGTTTTCAACCCACCACCCTTCAAATACCCACGTCAATGATAGCCTTGGCAAGGATCGGCACGGTTTCGGAATTCAAGCCCGCGATATTCAGGCGCGAATCGCCCACCATGTAGATCGCGTGTTCCTCGCGCAGTTTCTGCACCTTGTCGGGCGCGGCCCCTAAGCGGCTGAACATGCCACGGTGCTGCGCGATAAAGCCAAACCTGTCAGACCCGGACAGGCGCTGCAACTCGCTGGCTATTTGCTCACGCAGGGCCAGCATCGACAGGCGCACCTCTTCCAGCTCGGCGGCCCAGTCGGCGCGCAGGGCAGGTTCTTGCAGGATGGTCGTGACCACACGCGCACCATGATCCGGCGGGAAGGAATAGTTCTGGCGGTTCAGGAAGTTCAGGTTTCCCTGTGCCAATGCTTTCATGTCGGGCTTGTCCGAAATCGCCATAAGCAGGCCGGTACGCTCGCGGTAGACACCGAAATTTTTCGAACAACTGGCCGCGATCAGGCATTCCGGAACGGAGGACGCCACAAGACGGGTTCCCGCCGCGTCTTCCTCCAGACCGTCCCCAAAGCCCTGATAGGCGATGTCGATCATCGGGACACCGCCGGTTTTCAGCAGCACATCCACGACCTGCTGCCATTGCGTCCGGTTCAGGTTCGCGCCGGTCGGGTTGTGGCAGCAGCCATGCAGCAGCACCACGTCGCCGGGCTTCGCATCGGCCAGATCGGCCAACATCCCGTCGAAATCGACGCCACGGGTTTCCTCGTCGAAATAGCGGTATTCGACGATGGGCATGTTCAGGAATTTCAGGATGCTGACATGGTTCGGCCAGGTCGGGTTGGACACGAACACGCGCGCATCGGGGTTTGCCATGCGGATCAGTTCAAACGCCTGACGCACAGCGCCGGTGCCGCCGGGTGTCGCCACGGCGGCCACGCTGTCACGTGCCACCGCATCGCCCAGCACTAGGTCGATCATCGAATCCGCAAAGGCCGGATCGCCCGCCAGCCCAACATAGGATTTGCTTTCCTGCTCTTCCCAGATGCGCTTTTCCGCAGCCTTCACGGCTCGCATAACCGGGGTCACGCCCTCAGCATTCTTATAAACACCGACGCCCAGGTCGATCTTCACGGGGCGCGGATCGTCTTTGTACATCTGCATCAGTTGCAGGATCTTGTCAGCGGGTTGTTCCTTGAGGTGGCTGAACATTTCAGGCGTCTCCGGTTGCGACGGGCAGCGTGGGGAAGGCCCCCCACTCGGTCCATGACCCGTCATAAAGGGAATGGTCGATCTTGCCGAGGCGCTCCAGCGCCAGACTGAGGACAGCGGCCGTAATGCCGGACCCGCAAGAGGTGATCGCGGGTTTCGACAGGTCCACACCCGCACGTTCGAAAGTCTCGCGCAGGCTGGCCACGGGTTTCATGGTTCCGTCATCATTCAGCAGATCGGTATAGGGCACGTTTTTCGCGCCGGGGACATGGCCGCCACGCAGTCCCTCGCGCGGCTCGGGTGCCTCGCCCTTGAAACGGGCGGGGGCGCGGGCGTCGATAATCTCGTGATCGCCCAGCTTGGACGCGGCAGACACCTGTGTGACATCGCGCACCATCTGGTTCTGGCGGCGCACGGTCATGTGGCGGTCGCGCACAACGGGGGGCATATCCTCGGTCGGGCGTCCTTCGGCCAGCCATTTCGGCAGGCCGCCATCCAGCACGGCGATGTCATTCTGCCCCATCAGGCGAAAGGTCCACCACACGCGCGGCGCCGAAAACATGCCTTGGCTGTCGTAAACCACGACCTGATGGCCGTCGCCCACGCCCATGGAGCGCATACGCGACATGAATTTTTCCACGGGCGGGGCCATGTGGGGCAGATCAGACCGTTGGTCACTGATTTCGTCGATATCAAAGAATCGGGCACCGGGAATGTGCTGCGCCTCGTATTCCGCACGGGCATCGCGCGGCGTGCCGGGCAGAAAACACGATGCGTCCAGTACACGAAGGTCTGGATCTTTCAGATGTGCCGCCAGCCATTCGGTCGAAACCAGCGTTTTCGGATCGTCTTGCGCCATGGGAGACCTCGCGATTTACACGGGTTTCTGCCTATATCCTGCGGCTATACTACGCAAGAGACTGGGCACGATCTGGCCTATCCGTTGTCGCGCAGCAACCGCTGTTTCTGGCGGCCCCAATCGCGCTTCGCCTCGGCGGCGCGCTTGTCATGGGCCTTTTTACCCTTGGCTATGCCGATCTTGATCTTGGCGATGCCACGATGGTTGAAATACAGCACCAGGGGGACAAGGGTCATCCCCTCGCGCTGCGTCGCTTTCCACAACCGGGCCAGCTCCTTGCGCGACACCAGCAGCTTACGACGGCGGCGCTCCTCGTGGCCCCATGTCTTGGCCTGTGCATAGGGCGCAATATAGCTGTTCACCAGCCACAGCTCTCCATCCTCGACCGCCGCGTAGCTTTCGGTGATCTGGGCATTCTTTTCGCGCAGCGATTTCACTTCGGATCCTTGCAGAAGGATACCGCATTCGAGGTCGTCCTCAATCGCATAATCGTATCGGGCACGCCGGTTCTCGGCGATCACCTTGTAGTTCGGATCTGTCTTTTGCTTGGCCATTCGAATTCCCTACCGCCCTTCATCTGGTGTGTCCACAGGAGCGATCAAGCGGTGTGACGTGGCAAATTTCTCGCGAAAGCGGTCGGCATTCATAGAAGGCTAATCATTCGATGCCAAACAAGGGGGGTATGTTGCCTAAGGAAAGCGCCTTCATGTCAGTCGAACCAGCCATTCGTCCAGAGGAAATGGACACGACCGAAGCTTTCTTCGGCCCGGAAGAGATTTTCTTTTCCCGCACCGACAAGCGTGGCGTCATTCAGGCAGGGAACTCCGTGTTCCAGCGGGTTTCCGGCTATGCATGGGAAGATTTGCTTGGCGCACCGCACAAGCTGATACGCCATCCTGACATGCCAAAGGGCGTTTTTGCGCTGTTCTGGAACCGGCTGAAAAAAGGTCGGCCCGTGGCGGCCTATGTAAAGAATTGCACAAAGGACGGGCAATATTACTGGGTTTTTGCCATAGTCGTCCCGATCGAGGATAGCTATATATCCGTGCGTATAAAGCCCCAAGCGAAACAATTCGCCGAGGCAAAAACGCTTTACGCGCGGCTGTTGCAGATCGAAAAAAGCGAGGGGCTTGATGCGGAAGCAAGCGCCAAACGCCTGCTCAGCATTATGTATACAGACGGATTCCCCGACTATTTCACCTATATTTGCGAGGCGATGATCTGCGAGTTGCGGGCGCGGGACAAGCACCTTGGCCGACCGGATGGGAAGCGGCGCAACCTGACAACAACGCTGCTGGAACGGACTGAAGAGGCGATCTCGGTCACGCGCGACTTGCTCAGCGGGTATGGAGAGATCACGTCGGAACCAACGAACATGCGCATCCTTTCCGCAAGACTGGAGGCGGCGGGCGGGCCAATTTCGGCGATTTCCCAGAACTATGAACTCATGTCCAGCGACCTGATGCACCTGTTGTCGCAGCTGGATGTCGATGGCGAAGACCCATTCGGACTAATGAAAACGCAAGTGCAGGAAATCCGGCTGCGGCTCACCATCTGTCGCGCCTTCGAAGAGGCAAGCACCCAGTTCGGTGCCGAGGCAGAGCAGCATCAGCAGACCGAGGCGAAAAGCATGTCGATACTGTCTGTCAGGATGGAGGATGAGGTTGTTTCTGGCCTGCGGGAAATCGTCGCCAATTCCGAACGCCTACCTGCAATTTGCGTAGAATTGCGCAGACAAGTGACCGGGCTGGACGTAGTGCGTTTGCTCTGCCGCGTCGAAGCCGGGCGCCTGAATGTCAAAGATGCCGGGCTGAACGGAATCATCGACCGCCTCGATCGGTTTCATTCCGAACTGGAAGCACAAATCACGCGCATTTCTGAAATTGCCCGTATCATTTCGCAGGATGCGAAATCCCTGATCGTCAACCATGACAAGCTATGAGGGCCGGTATGCGCGAAGTCGAAACCGATGGACATTCCAAGCCGGTCTGCAAGGCACTTCCGTCCTTCAAATCTATTCGGACACAACGCTCTGTTAATGGAATTCCTTTATCTCAAGTCAATGGGGCCGGGCTGACGCCGGAATATGAAAAGAAAGAAGCTGACATGTCGAAAACCGAAGACGGCATCGAAGACCCTGCCGATACGGCGAAGGTCAACGTCGTAAAGCTGCCCGCACATCTGGACCTATCCGCCGGAGAAGAGATTGCAGAGGTGCTGGAACACCTGCGCGGCCTGCCGGTTAATATCCAGGCGGACGAGGTAAGCCACTTAGGCGGTATTTTCCTCCAGTTGCTGATCGGCGCTCAAAAGCAATGGCTCAAGGACGAGGCGCCATTCAGCCTGACCGCGCCTTCGGAGGCTTTCCAAAAGGGCATGGCCCTGCTCGGCGTCTCGGAATCTCTGTTTGAAGAAGGGAAAGCAGCATGACCCTGAAAGTTCTTGCCATCGACGATTCGCGCACGATGCGAAGCATGTTGGAGCATACTTTGAATTCAGCAGGATTCGAGGTGCATCTGGCCGAGGACGGTCAGGATGGCCTGAACAAGCTGGCCGAGGTGAAGCCCGATGCCGTGATTACCGACATCAACATGCCGGTAATGGACGGGTTTGGCTTTATCGAAGGCGCACGCGGTCAGCGCCAGTTCCGCGGCGTGCCCATCCTCGTCCTTACGACCGAAAGCGCGGCAGAACTCAAGGCCCGCGCCCGCGATGCCGGTGCCACCGGGTGGATCGTCAAACCCTTTCACGAAGACAAGCTCGTTGCCGCTCTCGAGCGTGTGACCGCGAGGTAAACCGCGATGAACGCCAATACTGACCTACGTGAGATATTCTTCAACGAGTGCGAAGAGCTGCTCGAAGTTCTCTCTGACGGAATCGCCCAGATGGAAAGCGGCGAGGCGTCGCTCGACACTGTCAACGCCGTGTTCCGCGCGGTACACTCAATCAAAGGCGGCGCAGGAGCGTTTGGCCTAGATGCCTTGGTTGAGTTCGCGCACGGGTTTGAAAATACGCTGGACGACATGCGCTCCGGCAAGCTGGAGACAACGCCAAGGATCGTAGAGTTGTTGTATATGGCCAGCGACCGACTTGCAGATCTGGTTGAATCGGCGCGCGATCGTCAGGAATGCGACCCTGCGGAAAGCAAATCCCTGCTAGAGCAGCTGGCCGCCCTGTCTGGGGGTCCTTCTACTATGTCTTCACCCTCCGAGCCGGAGACCGAGGTCGACTTTGCACCGATGACCTTGGACTTCAGTTTGGACCTGCCAGATGTCGGCGGCAGCGACGGAACCCATGAATTCCGCTTCACACCCTCGAAAGAACTTTATTCCAGCGGCAATGATCCCGCACTGTTGTTCCGCGCGCTCTCCGAGATCGGAGAAATGAATATCACGGCCGACACGTCTTGCGTTCCGCCGCTTCTGGACCATCCATGGGATCAGGCCTTTCTTGCGTGGGATATTACGCTGTCCTCAGAAAAAACCCAGGATGATATTTTGGAGGTTTTCGAGTTCGTCGATGGCATGTGCCAGATCGAATTCAAAGAGATCCCGCACAATCCGACTGAAGGCTCCTCGCGCGCGGAAGAACCTGATCCGGAACCCGAGACTGTCCCTCAGGCCGCAGAGCCAGTGCAACCTCCGGCACCACCTGTGGCAGAAGGGATAAAACCCAAAAAAACCGGAGAAAGTTCCGGCCCTAACACGACAATCCGCGTTGATCTTGACCGCGTCGACCGCTTGATAAACCTCGTTGGTGAACTGGTGATCAGCGAAGCTATGCTGACCCAATCGATATCGGAGGTAACCGTTCCGTCCGGCTCGAAGGTCGAAACCGCGCTGACGACTCTGAAGCAGCTCTCAAGTGAGATTCAGGAGCGTGTCATGGCGATCCGCGCCCAACCGATCAAGTTCCTGTTCCAGCGCATGTCACGCATCGTTCGAGAATCGTCTCAGGCCACCAGCAAACAAGCTCGTTTGACGACAGAAGGTGAAATGACCGAGGTCGACAAGACTGTCATTGAGCGGCTGGCCGACCCGCTAACCCATATGATCCGGAATGCCGTCGACCACGGGTTAGAGAAACCGGAAAAGCGCCTAGAGCTGGGCAAGCCCGAAAAGGGAGAGATTATCCTATCTGCCGCGCACCGCTCCGGGCGTGTCGTGATTGAGCTTAAAGACGACGGTGCTGGCATCAATCGGCCAAAGGTCAAAGCCCTCGCCATCTCGAAAGGGCTTATCCCCTCAGATCTTGAAATGTCGGATACGGAAATCGACAACCTATTGTTCCTACCGGGTTTTTCGACCGCAGATGCTGTGTCGAACCTTTCTGGTCGGGGTGTTGGCATGGACGTTGTCCGCAGCGAAATACAATCTTTGGGCGGACGCGTCAGTATCCAGTCAACACCAGGGCATGGAACTACCGTTACAATCAGTCTGCCGCTGACGCTGGCAGTCCTTGAGGGGATGGTCGTTCAGGTAGCGGGAGAGACCTTGGTCGTCCCAACGACCGCACTGCGCGAAACTATTCGCGGTCGGTCCGCGACGATCCACCAGATGGGTAGCGGCGACAAGGTCCTGGCTATGCGTGGCGAACTGATCCCAATTGTAGATCTTGGTGAACGCCTTGGGTTCCGCAGCACCCCACAGGACTTGGACAAACTTGTGTTTCTGCTGGTCGAATCGGATGCAGACAAACGCACAGCAATTGCAGTCGATCGAGTCGTCGATCAGCGCGAAGTTGTAATCAAGGGCTTGGAAGCGAACTACGGCCGGATCGACGGTGTCGCCGCTGCTACCATTTTAGGTGACGGGCGTATCGCACTCATCGTTGACACTGATCAATTGGCCGCTCCCGGCCCATCGCGCAGCTCCGCGCCGATGTTCACCTAATGGAGGCAAAAGATGTCCGAAGCAGCTGAAAAAATCGATTCCAGTCAGCGTGAAATCGTGACCTTTCGAATCGCGGATCAAGATTACTGTATTGATATCGGGCTGGTCCGCGAAATCCGCGGCTGGACTCCAACGACCGTCTTGCCGCAATCGCCAACCTATATAAAGGGCGTTATGAACCTGCGCGGAACCGTGCTGCCCGTGGTGGATTTGGCACAACGACTTGGGTTGGGCGAAACTGAACCGGACGCGCGACATGTCATTATCATCGCACACTTGGGGAGCCGGACAGTTGGCCTTTTGGTCGAAGCGGTTTCGGACATCACCAGTGTGCCGCAATCGGAGTTGAAACCCACGCCCGATGTAGCATCAATCGATGCGAAAGCTTTTGTGGAAGGGGTGTTCACAATCGACGACCACCTGATCCGGGTGATCGACCTGAAGCATATCCTTCCACACGAGGAAGGGGATCGCGAATGATGGCGTCACCGAGACACGGTGAGTTGGCAACCGCCACTCCGGTCCTGTCCGATACAGATTTTGAAGCCTTGGCAGGAATCCTGCACAGCAGGACCGGAATAAAGCTTTCTGCCTCGAAACGGCCTCTGGTGATTTCCAGGCTTTCCAAACGCTTGCGTGCGCTCGATTTGTGCGACTTTTCCCAATACAGACGCCTTGTCGAGACCGAAACCGACGGTGCAGAATTCTCGCACATGATCTCGTCCTTGACGACCAACGTCACTAAGTTTTTTCGTGAGAACCAGCATTTTGAAAGTTTCAGCAGCCTCGTCACCGATGAACTTCGGCCAAGCGCGCAGCGCGGAGAAAAGATTCGTATTTGGTCCGCAGGCTGTTCAACCGGCGAGGAGCCATATTCACTGGCGACAACGGTTCTATCGACTTTTCCCGATGCTGCGAATTACGATTTCAAAATTCTGGCAACAGATATCGATTCGAATGTAGTAGCTAAAGCTCAAGCAGGCAGATATCCGGAGCAAGCAGTCAAGCAAGCGTCATCCGAAAAGTTGAAGGACTATTTCGAGTTGGCTGCGGATGGCGAAATGGTTGCTTCGAGCGGCCTCCAACGGCTGATTACTTTCCGCATTCTAAATCTTCTTGATCCGTGGCCAATGAAGGGTCCGTTCGATGCGATCATGTGTAGAAATGTCGTGATTTATTTCGACGAAGCCACCCAAGAACGGCTATTTTGCCGTTTTGCGGGAATGCTCAAACCGGGAGGTCGCTTCTATATCGGCCATTCAGAACGGCTGACCCAAGAGGCCCAGCATTATTTCGAGGCGGACGGAGTAACCAGTTTCTGCCGCAACACCACCCGAATCGATGCCCGATAGCGATACAGATATACAGGAAACAGCGTAATGAGCCTTAGAGACAATCTTCGCGTAATGGTGGTCGATGACATGTCAACCAGCAGAGGTCTTATCACCCAAGCGCTCGATGCAATTGGCATTCGCCACTATTCGGCGGAAAAAGACGGAAAGGCCGCATTCCAACGCCTGACCGCCAGCCCGGTGCATCTGGTTATTTCGGATTTCAATATGCCCGGCCTTGACGGGCTCCAACTGCTTGAAGCCCTACGTGGCCACAAAGTGACGCAAAAAGTCGGCTTCATCCTGATTACCGGTCGGGCGGATCCTGCGTTGATCGAACGAGGCAAGAAACTAGCTATGAACAATTTCCTAGCCAAACCTTTCGACGCGCCGAAAATGAAGGCCTGCATCGAGCAGGTTGTCGGCAGGTTGTGACGCGCGAGCCCGACCATCCTTTTGGTCAGGAACAATTAATGGACGGAGAGGCCGTTGGCTACCATTGCGACAAAAGTTTTGCTTGAACGCCTCTCGACCGAAGTCGGTTTCTTGGCGACTATCGCGCATTCGATCGACGACAATATTGATTCCAAAACTCTGGATCGAAACAATAGTGAAAGCCATATGGCCGCGCAGCAGGTCGATCTTTTGCGTCAGGCTCTTGATGATGTTTCAGGGTTGCTGGACGTTATTGCCCAAAACGTTGATACTAAAACAAGCATACTCAAACTAACTGCCGCGTCAGCGCTAAGGCTGCAAGAGCTACGCGACAGGCTTATACATTTGGAAGATGCGAATATATCGGAGAAAACCTGTGGAGAGGTCGATCTTTTCTAACTGGCTCTGTTGCACAAATCGGCTGATTGTCGGACTGCCCCTTTCCCCGGGCAGACCTATTCCACGGGCTTCGTGACGGGTATTCCGAGCGCGGTGTAGCCGTTCATTACGGCGATATGGACTTGGACTTCGGCAACCTTGCGGTCGAAGTCCCGCGCCATGAGACGCTGCCCCAGAAGTTTCATACAGTGCATCTTCGTCTCGACGCGGCTTTGCTGTGCTACCCAAAGTGTCCCC